>DAIQPV010000129.1:0-8225 GCA_036787145.1 Rhodospirillales bacterium | reverse complement strand
GAACTTTCTGTGGCTCCCCGTAGAATGCTGCGTTTGCGAAATGAGGGAGAACGGGTGATGCGTGAAATCGTGGAAGCGCTTGAACAAAAACGTGCGCTTGCCCGGCTCGGTGGCGGTCAGCACCGGATTGATGCACAACATAAACGAGGCAAACTGACGGCGCGCGAGCGGATCCAGGTGCTGTTCGATCCGGATTCGTTCGAAGAATGGGACATGTTCGTCGAACACCGCTGCATCGACTTCGGAATGGAGCAGACGCAGATCCCCGGCGACGGCGTCGTCACCGGTTACGGCACCGTCAATGGCCGGCCGGTGTTCGTCTTCAGCCAGGACTTCACCGTCTTCGGCGGCAGCCTGTCCGAGGCGCATGCCGAGAAGATCGGCAAGGTGATGGATGCGGCGATGAAGATCGGCGCGCCCGTCGTCGGCATCAACGACTCTGGCGGCGCCCGCATTCAGGAAGGCGTCGCCTCCCTCGCCGGCTATGCCGACGTGTTCGCCCGCAACGTCGATGCCTCGGGCGTGATCCCCCAGGTTTCGCTGATCATGGGCCCGTGCGCCGGTGGAGCCGTCTATTCGCCGGCGCTCACCGACTTCATCATCATGGTGAAGGACGAGAGCCACATGTTCGTCACCGGCCCCGACGTGGTGAAGACGGTGACGCACGAGGAGATCGATCAGGAAGGCCTGGGCGGCGCCAGCGTCCACACCGCCAAGTCGGGCGTTGCCGATCTCTCCTACGACAATGATGTCGAGGCGCTGCTCTACACCCGCCGGCTGCTGAACTTCCTGCCGTCGTCCAATCGCACTGCACCGCCGGTGCGCCCCAGCTTCGATTCCATCGATCGGGTCGAGCCGTCGCTGGACACGCTGATCCCGGAAAATCCGAATGCGCCGTACGACATGAAGGAGCTGATCCTGAAGGTCGTCGACGAAGGACTGTTCTTCGAGGTCAAGCCGGACTTCGCCGGCAACATCGTCACTGGCTTCGGCCGCATCAACGGCCAGACGGTGGGCGTGGTCGCCAACCAGCCGATGGTGCTGGCGGGGTGCCTCG
Source organism: Rhodospirillales bacterium (assembly GCA_036787145.1). Taxonomy (GTDB): domain Bacteria; phylum Pseudomonadota; class Alphaproteobacteria; order Rhodospirillales; family Defluviicoccaceae; genus Defluviicoccus. Next base: position 7,168 of record DAIQPV010000129.1, on the reverse strand, counting down.
ACATCGATGCGTCGATCAAGGGCGCCCGGTTCGTGCGCTTCTGCGACTGCTTCAACATTCCGCTCATCACCTTCGTGGACGTCCCGGGCTTCCTGCCGGGGGTCAACCAGGAGCACAGCGGCATCATTCGTCATGGTGCCAAGCTGCTGTTCGCCTACGCCGAGGCGACGGTGCCGAAAATCACCCTGATCACCCGCAAGGCCTACGGCGGCGCCTACGACGTCATGGGGTCGAAACACCTCCGCGCCGACATCAACTTCGCCTGGCCCACCGCCGAGGTGGCGGTGATGGGCGCCAAGGGCGCGGTGGAGATCATCTTCCGCAACGAGCTGGGCGATCCCAAGCGCATCGGTGAGCGGACGGACGATTACAAGGCGAAGTTCGCCAACCCGTTCGCCGCCGGCCGGCGTGGTTTCATCGATGATGTCATCCATCCGCACTCCACGCGCCGGCGCATCTGCAAGGCCCTGACCATGCTGCGGGACAAGCAGGTCGAGCTGCCCAAGCGTAAACACCCGAACCTGCCGCTGTGAGGTTGCGATGACCACCACCACCGCCACGCTCGCGTCGCAATCCTCTGAGGGGACCCAGAGTCCAATGTTCAAGAAAATCCTGATCGCCAACCGCGGCGAAATCGCCTGCCGCATCGCCCGCACGGCGCGAAAAATGGGCATTAAGACGGTTGCCGTCTATTCCGATGCCGACAAATACGGGCGCCATGTCCGGGCGTGCGACGAGGCCATTTATATCGGGCCCTCGCCGGCCGCCGAAAGCTACCTGGTTATGGAGAAGCTGCTGTCGGCGTGCCGCCAGACTGGCGCCGAGGCGGTGCATCCCGGTTATGGCTTCCTCTCCGAGCGTACCGCCTTTGCTCAGGCTCTGGCCGACGAGGGCATCGCCTTCATCGGACCCAATGCGGCCGCCGTGAAGCTGATGGGCGACAAGATCCTCGCCAATCGGGCGGCCAAGGAGGCCGGCGTGCCGACCGTCCCCGGTCACTGGGACCAGATCCCGAGCGTCGAGGAGGCGGTCACCATCGCCAACGGCATCGGATTCCCGGTGATGCTGAAGGCGGCAGCCGGCGGCGGCGGCAAAGGTATCCGCGTCGCGGCCGATGAGGTCGAGCTGAAGGACGCCTTCCGCCTCGCCACCTCGGAGGCACGCTCGGCATTCGGCGATGACCGCGTCTTCATCGAGAAGTTCATCGAACAGCCGCGGCATATTGAAATTCAGGTGCTCGGCGACAAGCACGGCAATGTCATCCACCTGGACGAACGCGAATGCTCGATCCAGCGCCGCCACCAGAAGGTGATCGAGGAGGCCCCCTCCCCGTTCCTGGACGGCGCCACCCGGCGCGAGATGGGCATGCGCGCCGTGGCCCTGGCCAAGGCCTGCGGCTACGATTCGGCGGGCACGGTCGAGTTCATCGTCGACCAGCGCCGCAACTTCTTCTTCCTTGAGATGAACACCCGGCTGCAGGTCGAGCACTCGGTGACGGAGTTCACCCACAACATCGACCTGGTGGAGTGGATGATCCGCATCGCCGCCGGCCAGGAGCTGACCATTCGCCAGGAGGACGTCCAGCCACACGGCTGGTCGGTCGAGTCCCGCGTCTACGCCGAGGATCCGAACCGCAAGTTCATGCCCTCGACGGGCCGGCTGGTGCGCTATCGCGAGCCGGTGGAAAGCGAGGACGTCCGCATCGATTCCGGCGTGTACGAGGGCGGCGAGATCAGCATGTTCTACGATCCGATGATCTCCAAGGTGACCACCTGGGGACGGGATCGGGACAGCGCCATTGCGCTGATGCGCCGGGCACTGGACGAGTTCTACATCAACGGCGTGCACCACAACATCGCCTTCCTCACCGCGCTGATGGCCAATCCCCGCTTCCTGCAGGGCCGGCTCAGTACCGCGTTCATTGCCGAGGAATATCCGGACGGGTTTGCTCCGGCGCCGCTGGAAGCCCAGGATCTGGACAGCATCCTCGCCGTCTCGGTGCTGATGCACCTGCGCTACCTGTACCGGGCGAAGGACGTGACCGGCCAGATGCCGGGATACGGCCGCAAGTTCCATCCCGAGTGGGTGGCGATGATCGCCAAGAAGTATTACCCGGTCAGCGTCGAGGAGCATGCCGGTCGCGGCTCGGAGGAGGGCTTCGACATTCTCCACGGCGGCCACACCCTGTCGATCCGCAGCGACTGGGTGGTCGGCGAGCCGGTCTTGCGCTGTACCATTAACGGCCAGCCGCACTCGTTCAAGGTCGAGCGTGTCGGCATCGGCTACCGCCTCTACCACCTCGGCGCCCAGGTCGATGTGCTGATCTACACCCGCGACGTGGCCGAGCTTGCCAAGATGATGCCCGAGCGCAAGCCGCCGGACATGTCCAAGTATCTGCTCTCGCCGATGCCGGGGCTGCTGCAGTCGCTCTCGGTGGAACCGGGCGAGAGGGTCGATACCGGCGACGAGTTGGCCATCGTCCAGGCGATGAAGATGGAGAACATCCTGCGCGCCACGCAGCCGGGCAAGGTGTGCAAGCTGCACGCCAAGGCCGGCGACACGCTTGCCGTCGGCCAGATCATCATCGAGTTCGAGGCGTAAGCCCCGGCCCCGGCTTGCCGCGCCCTCTCCCTGGGAGGGGGCGCGGCAGGCGCGTCGAGACGACGCCCGGGAACTGAGCCGGTTTCCGAGGCCACGCCGCCGCGCCGCCGGCTCGATGCCGATGATCGCTCTGTTGCTCCTGGCTGTTGCGCTGGCCATGGATGCGTTTGCTGCTGCCCTGAGCCAGGGTGCGGCGGCGCGGCCGCGACCGACCGCGGCGATGGCCTTGCGCGTCGCCCTCGCCTTCGGCGGGGCGCAAGCGCTGATGCCGCTGCTCGGCTGGTCGCTGGGTCTGGCCTTCGCCTCGATCATCCGGGAGGTCGATCACTGGATCGCCTTCGCCCTGCTTTCCGTCCTCGGAGCCCGGATGGTGTGGACCGGCATGCGGGCGGGAGAGGCGCCGGAGGGCAATTCAGCGGAGGGTCAGCAGGCCTCCCCCGACCTCTCCGTCGGCTGGGGCCTCGTTACCGCGGCACTTGCCACCAGCATCGACGCGGCGGCGGCGGGCATCACCGTGCCGTTGCTGAACCATTCGATCGTCTTCGCCTGCGTGGTGATCGGCGGCGTCACCTTCCTGCTCTCGGGCGCCGGAGTCCTGTTGGGCGGCGCATGGGGCGCCCTGCTCGGACGCCGCGCCGAGATCGCCGGCGGCCTCGTGCTCATCGGCCTGGGCTGCAAGATCCTGATCGAGCACACGATGCTGAACGGCGGCTGAACGGGGGCTGAACGCCGGCTGATCCGGCGGCCGATCGATCCGGATCCGTTTCAGGTCCGATCCGCTGCCTGTCGAAGCCCACTTTGCGCCGATTCATCTTGCGAGAATCAGTCTTTGAACGGCGCGGATCTGTCGTCATTTGTCGTCAAAACGATGCGAAAAGCGGGTGTCGGGCGGTCAGGAACATAGCAGCAACACCCACCTGAGCCGGCATCGGCGATCAACCCGCGCAACATAGCAGGAGCCCCTCACCCTCCCGCTGAAGCGGGCCCCTCCCTCTCCCGCGGGGCAGGAGAGGGAATCGCGCCGCGTGCTCCCCCTCGCCCGCATGCGGGAGAGGGAGGGACCCACGGCAAAGCCGTGGGAGGGTGAGGGCCCCGGCATACGAGAATTCCTGGTGCTCAGAACATGGGCGGCAAACGGTTAATAAATAATCAACTAAATGCCAGATAATTCCATCCGGCTATACGCACTAGCCCTGTATATTGCCGTCCGTTTGTGGTGCTTATTTCAGGGTCCAGCCGGGCGCTCACCATATTTTGATCAACGCTGAACTTGTTGCTAATTTGGCGCACTCTGTCGGCATGGCCGGGCGGTGGCTTGCGAAGCCGGATCCGGTGTCTAAATCACTTGGTGCCGGCGCATACCGGCGCGGGGTCTCAAGGGTTTGTTTAATAGATCGGGAATACTCGATCCTTGTTGAGGACAGAGGTTTTGAGGTGATGTGATGTTGGAAGTGCATCCGCTGCTCGTCTATTCGGAACACATTCCGGATTGGTTGACGATCGCGCAGTTCGCATTCTGGGCCGGCCTTCCGGCGCTGGCCCGCTGGGTTCTGAACCTGGAGGAACCTGAAGGCGCGAACCCCTGGTAGCCCGGGAGTTTCGGAGTCTGCGGCCGGAGCATTCCGGCTCACCCTGCCCCCCCGAATTATTCTGACAAGCGAAGGCTCTTGGCGGAGCACACGGGGGTGCGCGCGTGAGGAAGGCGGTTGTGAACGGTGCGTCCGGCGGCTAGCATCCGCTGCCTGCCGCAGTGCACTCCCGCTCCCGAAAGCGTACAGCCCGCCATGGACCTGAAGGACCACATCCGCAGCATCCCGGATTTTCCCAAGCCCGGCATCCTGTTCTATGACATTTCGACGCTGCTGGCGCACGCGGACGCGTTTTCGGTGGCGATGGGACGGCTGGCGAAGGTGGTCGGTCCGCAGGCACCCGACGTGCTGGCCGGCATCGAGTCGCGGGGCTTTCTGGTGGCGGCGCCGCTCGCTTTGAAGCTTGGCCTCGGCTTCGTCATGGTGCGCAAGCGCGGCAAGCTGCCGGGCCGCACGGTGCGCTACGAGTACGCGCTCGAATACGGCCATGATGTCGTCGAAATCCAGGACGACGCGGTGCGCCCCGGCCAGCGCGTCGTCATCCTCGATGACCTGCTCGCCACCGGCGGCACCATGGGTGCTGCGGTCAACCTGTTCCGCAGCGTCGGCGCAGACGTGGTCGGCACCGCCTGCATTATCGAGCTGACCTTTCTCAAGGGACGCAAGAACCTTGATGTGCCGTGCGCGTCGCTGGTCGCCTACGACTCCTGAGCCGCGAGCCCGCCGGGATCGAGCGCGAGGGCCGGCGCCCGGTCGGTCGCCGCGACCAGCCGGGCAACCTTCTTCATCAGCGTCGGCAGCGCCAGTTCGTTGAGCCGGTCGGCGGCCCACCACCAGCCGGTGCCCTCCCCTCCCCCCATTTCGCCCGCCGCCTCGCCTGCTGCTTCTCTGGCCGTCCCGGTGTCATGGCAGCGGGCCCGAAGAACCCGCAGGCGCAGATGGAAGTGGGTAAAGGTGTGGCGGACTTCGCCCGGCTGCTCGGCCCACGGCCCGGCCAGCGGCGCATGCCGGCCGGCCTCCCCGCTTGACCAGACGCCGTCACGCCACGCCGTCGAAGGAAATTCCACCATGCCGCCGAGCAGGCCGCCGGGCGGGCGCTTGCGAACGAGAACGGCGCCGTCCCCCCTCTCCGCCCAGAACACCACCCCCCAGCGCACCGGCTTTTCGCCCCGCGGCGCGGGCCGGGGGAAGCTTTCCGGGGCGCCGCCCGCGAATCCGGCACACGCGCTCCGCCACGGGCACGCAGGGCAGCGCGGCTTGCGGGGGGTGCAGACGGTGGCCCCCAGGTCCATCAGCGCCTGGGCGAAGTCTCCCGGCCGCTCCGGCGCGGTCAGCGGCGACGCCAGCCGGACGACGGCAGCCCGGGCCGCTGGCAAGGGGGTTTCCAGCGCCTGCAAGCGCGCCAGCACGCGCACCACATTGCCGTCCACGGGCAGGGCCGGCTGGTTGAAGGCGATCGCCGCGATTGCCGCGGCGGTATAAGCGCCGATGCCCGGAAGATGGCGCAGCGTCGCCTCGTCAGCGGGAAAGTGGCCCCCGCAATCGGCGGCGATGCGCCGGGCGCAGGCGTGCAGGTTCCGCGCCCGCGCGTAATAGCCGAGGCCTTGCCACGCATGCAGCACGTCGTCGAGCGGCGCGCGGGCCAGGTCTTCGACGCTCGGCCAGCGGGTGATGAACGCCTGCCAGTAGCCGGCGACGGCGGCCACGGTGGTCTGCTGCAGCATGATCTCGCTGAGCCAGACCCCGTAGGGATCGGACGTCTCGCCGGGCAAGGCCCGCCACGGCAGAGCGCGGCGCTGCCGGTCGTACCAGGCGAACAACGATTGTCGGAGAGCGGCGGCGGTCGCGGTCAAGGGCAGGTCACGGGCAGCTCCGTTGGCGCCTCAGTGGCCATCTAGCACCGCGCCGAGGGTTCTTGCAAGAGATGGGCCATCCCGGGGTTGACCGGCTCCGAACCCGCCGCCATAGTCCGGCCATTGCAACGGCATGCAGGCGCTCTCGCGGGAACCGCGCAGGCCGTGAGGGTTTGCAAGGCAGACGCTCGACAGCGGCGCCCTGCCGGTGAGCCCGGAAAACAGAAAACAGCAAGCTGGTGATCTTGAATGGTGGCGCTACTCGTCGATGAGTCTCAGAGCGGGTTGTCTTCCGCGCAGCGTGTGCTGCGCCTGGAAGCGGCCGGCATCGAAGCCCTGGCACGCTCGCTGGACGACGCCTTCAGCCGCGCCTTGGATCTTCTGTCGGAGGTCACCGGGCGGGTGATCGTGAGCGGGATGGGCAAGAGCGGCCACGTCGCCCGCAAGGTGGCGGCCACCCTGGCGTCCACCGGGACGCCGGCGAGCTTCGTGCACCCGGCCGAAGCAAGCCACGGCGACCTCGGCATGGTGACCGCCCATGACGCGGTGATCGCCTTTTCCAACTCCGGGGAGACGCCGGAGCTTGCCGACCTGGTCAACTATGCGAAGCGCTACCAGATCCCGCTGATCGGCATCACCGGGCGGGCCGGCAGCACGCTGGCGACGGCGGCGGATGCGGCTCTGGTTCTGCCGGACAGCCAGGAGGCCTGCCCGATGGGCCTCGCTCCGACGACGTCGACGACGGTGATGCTGGCTCTGGGTGACGCCATCGCCGTGGCCATGCTGGAGCGCAAAGGTTTCTCGGCCGACGACTTCCATGCCCTGCATCCCGGCGGCAAACTCGGGCGCAAACTCCTGCGGGTTGGAACGATCATGCATACCGGCGATGCGGTGCCGGTGGTTGCACCGGAAACGCCCATGGCCGAGGCGCTGATCATCATGTCGTCGAAGAGCTTCGGCTGCGTCGCCATCGTTTCGGATGCCGGCCGCCTGCTGGGGATCGTGACCGACGGCGACCTTCGCCGGCACATGAGCGACGACTTCCTCTCCCTCACTGCGGGAGAGGTGATGACGGCAAATCCCAAGACGATCCGCCCCGACGCGCTCGCCAGCGAGGCGTTGGGC
>DAIQPV010000128.1:0-8226 GCA_036787145.1 Rhodospirillales bacterium | reverse complement strand
GTTGGGCTTCATGACGAGTCGCTCGATCACGAATCTCTTCGTCGTGGAGGACGACCGGCCGGTGGGGATCGTGCATGTGCACGACTGCCTGCGCGCCGGCGTCGACTGATCCACCGGCCGCCGCCGTTGATCCCACGCGCAAGCAAGCCCGGCGCTGTTCCTGACGACCGCTTCCCGCGCCGCCCGGAGCCTGCGGGCGGCGGCGATGCGGGAGGCGGGGCGCGTCGCCAGAAGGTGATCCGCGTCGCGAAAATCGCGGTGCCGGCGGCCACCGGCCTGGTCGTTGTCCTCGCCGCGTTCTGGCCGCAGCTGGTTGGCAGGGACAGGCGAATCGATATCGCCGTTCCCAGCCCGGCTCGCGCGCCCGACGCGCCTGACGCGCAGCAGGAGACGATCGTGAACGCTACCTACTCCGGCATCGACCGTGACGGCCGGCCGTTTGCCATCCGGGCGAAAAGCGTTCGCAACCCCGCCGACGACACGGCTGCGTTGCAGCTGATTGAGCCCGACGCGCGCCTCGAGCTGAAGGGCGGCGGCGTGCTCACGGTTGCGGCGGAACAGGGCCTTTATCGGCGCGATCGTGGCTCTCTCGAGCTGGAAGGAAGGGTGACCCTGCGGCGCGACGGCGATTTGACCGTGGTCACCGACCGGGCCGACATCGACCTGCGGGCGTCGAGCGCGTCAGGAGACCGGCCGGTTGACGCCACGTCACCCCACGGCACCCTATCCGGCAGCGGGTTTCGGGTTGCTCCCGGCGGTGACCCGGTTTTCGTCACCGGCCCGGCGCAGATGAAGATCGCCCCCGGAGCCAAGACGGTGGTGCCATGAGAGAGGCCGGCAAACCCGCCGTCGCCTTCTCCGCGCTGGTGGCGGCCTGGACGATCGCCTCCCCGGCCCACGCTGCCCAGACTGCCCGCGCGGCGCCCGCGCAGCCGCCCGGCGCCATCACCATCGATGCCGCCGACGGGATCGAGTGGCAACGCAACGCCCGGCTGGTCATCGCGCGGGGAAATGCTTCGGCCAGGCGCGGGGATACTGAAGTTCGCGCCGACGTCCTGACCGCCCGATACCGCGAGAAGCCCGACGGCTCCATCGATGTTTCGCGGGTCGACGCCGACGGCACCGTGCGGCTGACCTCGCCACAGCAGCGGGCCTCGGGCGAACGGGGATCCTATGACATCGACGGGGGAAAGCTGTCGCTGAGCGGCGGCGGCCAGAAGGTTTCGGTGACGACGGCGTCGAGCGAGATTACGGCGCACGAGCGCATCGACTATGACCTCGCCGGCAAGACGCTGGTCGCCCGTGGGGATGCTCTCGTGGTCGAGGGCGATCGCAGGCTTTCCGGAGACCTCATCACCATCCGCTTCGCCGACGATGCGAAAGGACGGCTGCAGCCGCAGCGGATCGAGGCCGATGGCAACATGCGCATGGTCACTCCCGGCGAGACGATCATCGCGGACCATGGTACCTATGATACAAAGGACGAACTCGCGACGGCCTCCGGGTCGGTCCAGATCCTGCAGGGCTCGAACCGGCTCAGCGGTTGCCAGGTGACCATGAACCTGCGGACAAGCGTCAGCCGGCTGACGGCGTGTCCGGGGGAAAGCGGAACTTCCCGCGTGCAAGGAGTCATCCTGCCGAACACCTTGAAGAAAAACTAAGATGGGGAAACGCTGGATAGAGTCCGGAATGACCAGCACTGTGGAGCAGCAGCGGGCTGATGCGGGGGCAGTCGCGCCGTCGGACGCGCAGGACATGTGCCAGCCTGCGGTCAGCCGTGGGTTGTTTGCGGTCAATCTCGGCAAGCGATACGGCAGCCGCCCGGTGGTGCGCGGCGTCAGCCTGGCGTTGCAGCGCGGCGAGGTCGTCGGTCTGCTGGGCCCGAACGGCGCCGGCAAGACGACGTGCTTCTACATGATTACCGGGCTTGTCGCGCCGAACGAAGGCCGCATCAGCCTCGACGGCCAGGACATTACGGCGCTGCCCATGTATCGCCGCGCGCGCCTCGGCGTCGGTTATCTGTCGCAGGAGCCGTCGGTCTTTCGCGGCCTGAGCGTCGAAGACAACATTCGTGCGGTGCTCGAAGTCGTCGAGAGCTCCCGATCGCGGCGCAAGACAATCCTCGAAGCACTCCTGGAGGAGTTCGCCATAACGCACGTGCGACGGACGATCGCCGTCGCACTGTCCGGCGGCGAGCGCCGGCGTGTCGAAATTGCGCGTACCCTCGCCTGCAATCCGCAGTTCATCTTTCTGGACGAACCGTTCGCGGGAATTGATCCGATCGCGCTCAGCGAAATTCGCGCATTGGTGGTCCACTTGAAGGACCGCGGGATCGGTGTTCTGATCACCGATCACAACGTCCGAGAGACGCTCGATGTCATTGACCGGGCATATATCATTTACGATGGACAGGTTTTGACGGAGGGGCAACCGGAAGAGATCGTCGTCAACCAGGACGTTCGCCGGCTGTACCTCGGCGATAGCTTCAGTCTGTAGGCGCTGAACCATGGCACTGACACCGCGGCTTGACCTGCGTCAGACCCAGTCACTGGTCATGACGCCACAGCTGCAGCAGGCCATCAAGCTGCTGCAGTTCTCCAGTCTGGAGCTGGTCGAGTATGTGGAAACACAACTGGAGCAAAATCCGCTTCTCGAGCGCGATGATTTTGACGCCGGTTCGGAAAACGGCGTCGATAACTCTCCGGCTGAAGCGCCCCTGACGGCGACGGACGGTGAGCCTCTTTCCGTGGATACCGCGGTTGACGGCCCCTACGCCGGGGATTTCCTCGACATCGATTACGCTGACAATCTGTTCGACACGGATCACTTCGAGGGCGGTTATGCCGCGTCCGACCCGCTGAGCGTGGCCGGGTGGCAAGCCCGCGGTGGCAGCTTCGAGGAATTCGATGCCAGCGCCGATGATATCGGCTGCGGCGACAGGTCCCTGCGGGAGCATCTGTCCTCGCAACTCGCAGTGGAGATCGATGATCCGATCGACAGGATCATCGGCGCCCATCTGATCGATATGCTGGATGAGGCCGGCTATCTCAGCGGCGATATCGCGCAGGTGGCCGAGGTTCTGGGCTGCCCGGTGGAGCGGGTCGAAGACGTGCTGCTCTGCGTTCAGAGCTTCGAGCCGACGGGCGTTTTCGCCCGTTCCCTTGCCGAATGCCTGCGCCTTCAGCTCGAGGAGCGCGGCTGGCTGGACGATGCCATGGAGAAAATGCTCACCCATCTCGACCTGGTCGGGCGTCGCGACTGGTCGGCCTTGATCCGCATCTGCGGCATCGACGGCGAACGGCTGCAGACGATGGTCGGCCGGATCCGGACACTGAATCCGAAGCCGGCTCTCGCCTTTGACTACGTCGTCGCGCAGCCGATGATTCCCGACGTCATGATGCGCCCCCAGCCCGGGGGCGGCTGGATGATCGAGCTCAATAGCGAGACCCTGCCGCGGGTCCTCGTCAACAACCAGTATTACGCTCGTGTCAGCCGCTCGATCCGCCGCCGCGAAGACAAGCAGTACGTGAACGAGTGCCTCCAGTCGGCCAACTGGCTGGTGAAGTCCCTGCATCAGCGGGCCACCACGATCCTGAAGGTGGCTACGGAAATCGTCCGCCAGCAGCAGGATTTCTTTGTCAGCGGCGTCGAATCCCTCAAACCGATGGTGTTGCGGGACATTGCCGATTCCATCAGCATGCATGAAAGCACCGTGAGCCGCGTGACCTCCAACAAATATCTGTCGACGCCGCGCGGCGTCTTTGAGCTGAAGTACTTTTTTACCCACGCGATCGGGGGCGCCGGCGGCGGCGATGCTCACTCGGCGGAGTCGGTGCGCTGGCGAATCAAGAAATTGATTGAAGCGGAGACGCCCGATGCTGTTCTATCCGATGATTCCCTGGCGGAAATCCTGCAAAAGGACGGCATCGACGTGGCGCGACGGACCGTCGCCAAGTATCGGGAGGCGATGCGTATTCCCTCCTCCGTGCAGCGGCGACGACAGAAAAGCGACGGACTGTCGGGCCACTTTCAGCCTTGACCGCATGATTGCCGCCTCCTACCGTCCGCCACTCCCTGCCGAGCCAACGGTGATGCGTCACGGCTGTGGGGCAAATCAATGGATGGGAGCCGGCGCTACCGACATCTTGTCCGTCTGCCCCGAAGCATGAATGAGGATGCCACACTGATGGAGCTGTCAATCAATGGTCGAGGCCTGGATATCGGGACGTCTCTTCGCGCGCATGTCGAAGAGCACCTCGGCAATGTCGTCTCCAAGTATTTCGCGAAGGCGCACGATGCGATTGTGACCGTCTCGCGCGACGGACACCTGTTCCGCGTTGACATCGCGGTGCACCCGACGCGCGGCATGCTGGTAAAGGGCCAGGGCAGCGCCGACGACGCCTATCTGGCCTTCGACGCCGCCTTTGAGCGGATCAGCAAGCAACTTCGCCGGTACAAGCGGCGGCTGGTGGATCACCACCGTCATCGCGGCGGCGAGCCCCCCGAGTCGACTCCCGCCCAGCAATACATCATCGCGTCCGCTTCAACAGAAGAGGAGTTGCCGGCCGGCGGACAGCCGGCCATCATAGCGGAGCTGCCGACGGAGATCGCCACCCTGAGTGTCGGCGAAGCGGTCATGCGGCTCGATCTGGCGGATGCGCCGGCGATGATGTTCCGCAACCAGGCAAACGGTGTCCTGAACGTCGTCTATCGCAGGCCGGACGGCAACATTGGGTGGATCGACCCGGCCAACACGCGAACGGCGTAATGGACGGAGGCTCTATGGAAATCGCGAATTTGCTGACGCCGCAGTCGGTTGTTGCCAAGCTGCGGGCAACCAGCAAGAAACAGGCCCTGCAGGAGTTGGCGCGACGCGCCGCCGATATCACCGGTCAGTCCGAGCGGGCGATCTTCTCGACCCTGATGAAGCGTGAGCGCCTCGGGACGACGGGCGTGGGCAACGGCATTGCCATTCCGCACGGCAAGCTGTCCAGCCTCGATCGGCTCTACGGGCTTTTTGCCCGCCTCGAGCACCCGGTCGACTTCGACGCCATCGATGACCGGCCGGTCGATCTGATCTTTCTTCTGCTGGCGCCGGAGTCCGCTGGCGCCGACCACCTCAAGGCGCTGGCACGGGTCTCACGGCTGCTGCGCGACAAGGCCGCCTGCGAGAAACTGCGGGGCACCGACGACGCCGAGGCGCTTTACGCGCTGCTCGTCGATACAACGGCCAGCTGGGCCGCCTGAACGATCCCCCGCCCCCGCAACGCGCAGGTGCGTTCCTTCGGGGGGCGATCATCGCTCTGCAACGCTCCTTGCGCCGATGGCGCCGTTCGCGTCCGCCGGACGGATCATGTCCGGCCGTCGGCCACCTCCGCCAGCCACGGAACCAGATCGTCCACGATGTGATGGATGTGGCCGGCGTCGGCGTCGATGGCGCCCCAGTCCGAGCCGGTGCGCACCCAGACCGTGGTCATGCCGAGTGCGGCGGCGGGAAGCAGATTGCGGGCCATGTCTTCGACCATCACCGTGCGCCGAGGATCGATGACGTGCTGCTCGATCAGCTTGCGGTAGATTTCCGGCTCGGGCTTGGGCCGGTACTCGGCGGCGACGATGTCGAAGATTTCGCTGAAATGATGATCCACACCCAGCCGGTCGAGCACGCGCCGCGCGTGCACGACAGACGCGTTGGTGAACACCAGCTTGCGGCCCGGCAGCGCTGACAGGGCCTGTTCCAGCAGCGGCGCCGGGTCGAGAATGCTGACGTCGATATCGTGCACATGCGCGAGGAAGGGTGTCGGATCGAGACCATGCATGTCCATCAGGCCGCGCATCGACGTTCCGTACTCCAGGAAGTATTTCTTTTGCAGGGCGTACGCTTCGTCGAGGCCAAGCCCCAGGAACTGCGCGATGTAGCTCCGCATGCGAATGTCGATCTGTTCGAAGAGATCGACCGCGGCCGGATAGAGGGTGTTGTCCAGATCGAACAGCCACGCCTCGGCGTCGCGCAACGGCGTGATCGGCGCCCCAAACTCTGGGTTGTGCATGGGTCCTCTGGATGATGGTGCGTCGCTTGCCGCGTCCTGTTGACCGACTTTAAAGGATTGTCAGGGATCATGGCAGCGTTCGTCGATCCGAATCGAAGGGCCTGCCGGTGTCGACATTGCCGATCTCTCGCTGCGAAACCTGTCTGAGCACGCTGCGCGCCGAGCGCAACCGCTTTGTCGCCTTCGCCTTTGCCTGGCCCGATCTGCTGTTTGAACTTGACGGTGCCGGCCACATTGTCCACGCCACCGGCGCGCTTGAAACGATCATCGGCCGCGATGCCGCTCATCTTGCGGGAGCGGAGTTTTCCACCCTGGCCCTGCCGGCGAACAGGGAAACGGTGCGCGCGCTGCTCGCCGCAGCACGGCGGCGGGAGCGTCTTGATGAGGCGACCGTAGCGCTGGCCGGGCCGGACGGGACTGCCGTGCCGCTGGCGTTTGCCGGCCATGGCCTGCCCGAATTGGACGGACACGTCTTCATTGGCCTGCGACGCGAGCCGGTCGCCCGCAGAACGCCGGGGATGGAGAGCCGGGACGCCGCGACCGGGCTGCTCGACAGCAAGGCGTTCGTGGAGAGCGTTTGCCGGCGGCTGCAGGAACTTCCGTCCGCCGATGACCATGCCCCCCAGCTGTCGCTGATCCGGCTCTCGGGCATCCAGGACCTCGATGGTGATCCCGCGGCAGCCGAGCCGCTGTTGCGCGCGGTGGGCGCGGCGCTGCGCGGGCTGTCCTCGAACGGCGACCTCGCCCTGCGCGTCGGCAACGACCGGTTCGGCCTGCTGCATGGCCCCGATGTGGGTGTCTCGGAGGTAAGAAAGGAGCTGCTGAAGCTCCTTCCTGAAACCGCCCAAGGCTCGTCTGCCGTGGGCATCGAAACGGCGGGCGTTGCCATGATTGTCGGTGAGCTGCGCAGCGAGGAAATCGCCAAGGGCATCGTCGGCCTCATCAGCCGCTTCCGGGCGCAACAAGGCTCGCTGACGGCGATGCTTCCTTCATCCGCGGCATTCCCCGAACTGGCGAAGCAGGCGGTCCGCACCATTGACCACCTCCAGCGGATCATCGCCGCCGACGGGTTCAAAATCGTCTTCCAGCCAATCATTCACGCGCTGCTCGGCACCATCCATCACTACGAGGCTCTTGCCCGATTTCCCAAAGCCGCCGGCCTGCAGTCCACCTTCGAGTACGTGTCGCTCGCCGAAGAAGTCGGGCTCGCGGAGGAACTGGACCTGGCGATTGCGCGAAAGGTGGTGCACTGGATGAACACCGACAAGGCCAGCGCTGGCGTGGCTTGCGCCATCAACGTCTCAGGATTATCGGCATATTCAGGGACTTATGTCGATAATCTTGGATCGCTGCTGAAAGGTAACCCGACTCTCAGCAACCGGTTGCTCTTCGAAATAACCGAATCCAGCCAGATCCGCGATATTCCCGCCGCCAATACCGTCATCCGCCAGCTGCGCGAGTTGGGGAGCCTGGTCTGTCTGGACGACTTCGGTGCCGGGGCTGCGAATTTCCCCTATGTCGCAGCGCTCGATGTCGACATCGTCAAGTTCGACGGGCCCGCGGTCGTCGGCGCCCGGCAGAGCAGCAAAGGAACCGCCTTTCTGAAAGCGTTGGCGGGCGTCTGCCGGGACCTGGGCATGGAGACCGTCTTCGAGATGATCGAGGATGAAGAGACCCTGACGTTCGCGCGCAGCTGCGGCGCCGACTACGTCCGGGGATATTTGCTCGCCCGGCCTTCCGCCGCCATCGACGCCCTGCGCCGGGGGGTTCCCCGCCGGTTGTTCCAAACGCTGGAAACGCTCTGACGGCCCGGTCTCAATCCGCGACGACGAGCGTTCCGGCGCCGTGTTCGGTGAACAGCTCCAGGAGAAGGGTGTGTGGCACCCGGCCGTCGATGATAACGGCGCCTTCGACCCCCTTCCCGACCGCTTCGAGACACGTCTCGATCTTGGGAATCATCCCGCCGCGAATGGTGCCGTCGGCGATATAGCGCCTGGCCTCGGCCATCGTCATCAGCGGGATGAGCTTGCCGTTCCTGTCGAGGACACCCTCGATGTCGGTGAGCATCAGCAGCCGCTTCGCCCCCACCGCTGCGGCGATGGCGCCCGCCGCGGTATCCGCATTGATGTTGAGCGTCTCGCCGCTGTGGCCGATGCCGATCGGCGCGATCACCGGGGTG
>DAIQPV010000127.1:0-8250 GCA_036787145.1 Rhodospirillales bacterium | reverse complement strand
ACCGGTGCGATCTGCCGCACGTGTCCGAGAATATCGCGCTCCTCGTAGATGCGCAGCGTTTCCAGCGCCACCTCGGCGGCAACCGGATGGCCTGAATATGTATAGCCGTGGCCGAAGACGCCGATCTTTTCGCTTTCGACAACCATCGCCTGCCAGATCGGCTCGGACACCAGCAATGCCGAGATAGGGACATAGCCGCTGGACAGCGCCTTGGCGCAGGTCAGCATGTCCGGCTGGATCCCGAACGTTTCACACCCCCAGCGGTTGCTGGTCCGCCCGAAGCCGCAGATCACCTCGTCGGCCAGCAGCAGAATATCGTAGCGGCGAAGAACGGGCTGGATCTTCGCGAAGTAGGTCGCAGGCGGCACGATAACGCCGCCCGCCCCCATCACCGGTTCGGCGAACATCGCGGCGATGGTATCCGGCCCTTCGCGCACGATCAGCCGCTCCAGGTTCTCCGCCATCCGCGAGGCAAACCTTTCTTCGTCTTCCCCCTCGTCGGCGAAGCGCCAATGGTGGGGGCAATCGGCGTGCAGGAATCGCTCAAGCGGCAAATCGAAGTCGCGATGATTGGCCGGGAGTCCGGTCAAGCTGGCGGAGGCCACGGTCACCCCATGATAGGCCCGCTTTCGTGATATAATTTTCTTTTTCTCCGGCCGCCCCAGGGCATTGTTGTAGTACCAGACCAGCTTGATGGCGGTGTCGTTGGCCTCTGAGCCGGAATTGGCAAACAGGACCTTCGACATCGGCGCAGGAGCGAGCGCGATCAGCCGTTCGGCGAGTTCGATCGTTGGCGCCGGCGCCTTGCCGCCAAAGGAGTGATAGAAGGGAAGCTTGGCCATCCCGCGGGCTGCGGCTTCGACCAGGCGGGGTTCGCTGAAGCCAAGGGCCGTGCACCAGAGGCCTGCCAGCCCCTCGATGTATTCGTTGCCCGAGGCATCAAAGACCCGCACCCCCTCTCCGCGCGTAATGACCAGTGGACCCGTCCGCTGGTGCGCGGCAAGGTTGGTGTAAGGATGCGCGAGCGCGGCCAAATCCTGTTCGACAAGGGAGGCAGCCTGGCGGGAGTCCTCGGCGGAGACAGTGGGCATGGGTCTAATCCTCGTCGATTGGCTGGAGGCTGACGAAACCGTCGGGCGGAGGGTCTGCGGATCTTCGGCGGCGTCATGGCTGACAGCATTTGCCACCGCCGGCAGGCGTCTATCCTAACGCGCTGCATCGGAGCAATCGACTTGCGTTTGAGGGACCGGAAGACCTGGTGGCATAGTCGCGAGGCGGGCTTGCGGTCGTTTGCAATCCGCTTTCAAAGTTCCGCAGGCTTAAATGGGCACAAGGCGTGGCGCCGCCCGGGTTCTGCGGTAGAGTGACGAGAGGTCAGCGAGGCGAATTGATGAGCAACGAACGATACGATGTGGTGGTGATCGGGGGCGGCCCGGGGGGATATGTCTGCGCGATCCGCGCGGCCCAGCTCGGGATGCGCACGGCCTGCGTGGAGAAGCGGCCGACGCTCGGCGGCACCTGCCTCAATGTCGGATGCATCCCGTCAAAAGCGCTCCTGCAATCCTCCCATCTCTACGAGCAGGCGGCGAAAGAGTTTGCACAGCACGGCATCACCACCGGCGGCGTGGGTTTCGAGCTGGCGAAAATGCTGGCGCGAAAAGACGCCGTGGTCAAACAGCTCACCTCCGGGATTGCGCTGCTGTTCCGCAAGAACAAGGTGGATCACATCCTGGGCCAGGGAACCATCACCTCGTCCGACACCGTGCAGGTGACAAGCGAGGATGGCAACGGAGCGCGCA
Source organism: Rhodospirillales bacterium (assembly GCA_036787145.1). Classification (GTDB taxonomy): domain Bacteria; phylum Pseudomonadota; class Alphaproteobacteria; order Rhodospirillales; family Defluviicoccaceae; genus Defluviicoccus. Next base: position 6,451 of record DAIQPV010000127.1, on the reverse strand, counting down.
CTCTCCAGGCCGACAACATCGTGATCGCCACCGGCTCCGAAAGCGCGGCGCTGCCCGGCCTTGAGATCGACGAGCAGGCCATCGTCAGCTCCACAGGCGCGCTCGCCCTGCCGGCCGTGCCGAAGAAAATGGTCGTGATCGGCGGCGGCTTCATCGGCATCGAGCTGGGATCGGTGTGGCGCCGGCTGGGCGCCGAAGTTCTGGTCGTCGAGTTCCTGGATCAGATTCTGGCCGGCATGGATGGCGAAGTCTCCAAGACGATGCTGCGCATCCTGCAAAAGCAGGGCATGACGTTCAAGCTGGGAAGCAAGGTCACCCGGGCAGAGCGCACCGAGGGCGGTGTCTCGCTGAGCGTCGAATCCGTGGCCGGCAACAATGCCGAAACTCTTGAAGCTGAAACGGTTCTGGTCTCTGTCGGCCGCCGGCCCAACACGGACGGCCTCGGTCTCGACAGCGTCGGAATTACCCCCAACAATCGCGGCTTCATCCCGGTTGATCACGACTACCAGACCAACGTCGCGGGACTCTTCGCCATCGGTGACGTCATCGGCGGCAAGATGCTGGCCCACAAGGCCGAAGAGGAGGGCGTCGCCGTCGCCGAGCTGATCGCCGGACAAGCCGCGCACGTCAACTACGAGGCGATACCCGGTGTCGTTTACACTTGGCCGGAGGTGGCGGCCGTCGGCCGCACGGAAGAGCAGCTGAAGGCCGACGGCGTTACCTACAAGGTGGGCAAGTTCCCGTTTTCCGCCAACAGCCGGGCGCGCTGCAATGCCGAAACCGAGGGTTTCGTTAAGATCCTGGCGGACGCCCAGACCGACCGAATTCTTGGCGCGCATATCATCGGCCCGGAGGCCGGCGACCTCATCCAGGAACTCGTCGTGGCGATGGAATTCGGTGGATCGGCGGAAGATGTGGCGCGTTCCAGCCACGGCCATCCTGGCCTGGCGGAAGCCTTGAAAGAGGCAGCGCTCGCCGTCGCTGACCGGGCCATCCATATCTGATGCACCTGTAGCTCCGATGCGAAAAGGCCCGCCTCTCTCAGGCAGCGAGGCGGCAGGGATGGCGTGTGACCGCGGCAGTTTCTGCGAGCCATGACGGGCCCAAGGCTCATCGTCGCGCTGTGCACAGCGCAAGTGCTGACGATGGCGGGCGTCTTCGCTTTTCCCGCGCTGCTGCCGACGTTCGTGGTGGAGTGGGGACTCAGCAAGACGGAGGCAGGCTGGATCGCCGGCCTCTATTTCGCCAGCTATGCGCTGGCGGCCCCGCCGATCATGGCGCTCACCGATCGCATCGACGCACGACTGGTTCTCCTTGCGGGTGCCCTGACGACCGCAGTTGCGGCGTTCGGGTTTGCGCTCCTCGCACAGGGATTCTGGTCCGCGCTGGCGTTTCGTCTCCTGGCCGGCGCCGCGCTGGCAGCGACCTACCTGCCCGGTCTGCGCGCCCTGGTCGATCGGTACAAAGGCGAAAAGCGGTCGCGGGCAATCTCGTTCTATACCTCCAGCTTCAGCCTCGGCACGGCGCTGTCGTTTCTGGTGGCCGGCGAGACCGGTGCGGCTTTCGGCTGGCGCGCCACATTCGGATTCTGCGCGCTGGCCGCGCTTGCGGCCACGTTGGTCCCTCTGATGCTGGACACCAGACGACCGCACAGATCAGGCACGAGCCACCTGCTCGACTTTCGCCCGGTGTTCGCCAACCGAAAGGCGCTCGCGTTTATTCTCGGCTATGGCGTGCATTGCTGGGAACTGTTCGCCATGCGTTCGTGGCTGGTCGCATTCCTGGCCTTCTGCATCGCCTTAAACGGGGGCGGCGATTTCGGCCTGTCGCCGACGACGGTGGCCACGTTCGGCGCACTGGTGGCGATGGCAGCCAGCATCTCGGGCAACGAGCTGTGCGTTCGCTTCGGCCGTGTCCGGGTCATCGTGATCGTCATGATTGCGGCGGCAGCGTTCGCCGCCGTCTTCGGCTTCGCTTCTGTTCTCCCCTATCCGCTTCTCGTGGCTCTGGCGCTGGTCTATTCCGCCGTCATTCAACTCGACTCCGCCGCGCTGACCGCCGGCGCGATCGAGGCGGCGAGGCCCGGGCAGAGCGGGGCGACGCTGGCCATCCACGCCTGTGTCGGCTTCAGCGGCGCCGGTCTGGGACCGCTGCTTCTGGGCGTCGTCCTGGATGCAACCGGCAGCGGTGCGACGCCGCTGTCATGGGGGCTGGCGTTCGCTTCATGTGGCGTCGTCGGCCTTCTTGGTCCCGTGGCCCTGGCGCTCGCCCGCCCCTCGCCGCCTCAGAACCGCCGTAACAGCCGGTCGATGTAGTCCAGTTCAGGCACGGGACGAGACCGCTCGGCCGCCCGGCGGCGCAGCTCATCAAGAATTTCCTGGGCCCGCTGCAACCCGCCGCTGTCGGGGATCTCGATGTCGCCGGTTGCGAATCCCCGACGCCCGCCGGCCGATCGACCGAAGATATCACTATTCCCGGAACCACCCTCGCCGCCGATCATCAGGCCGTTGCCAAACTGCTGAGCCAAGGCCTCCCCGGCCGACCGCATCGCCCGTTCGAGCGCATCGACCGCTTGCGTCTGATGGGCAAACGCTTCGCCGAGCTGCCCCCGGCCGAGGCTGTCCGCCGCGCCCTTCATGGCCTGGTCGGCTTCCCCCAGTGGCTGAGGGATCGACCCCAACATCTCGTCGAGCTGCAGCATCAGGTTGCCCAGCTCCTTGCGCAGAGCCTGCTGCTCCGCCGCGCCCCCGCCCTTGTCGGCTCTCGGTGACTTCGGGCCAGGGGGCGTGGCGGAGGAGTCTTCAGACGGTGCTCCGGGCAGTCGCGTCGATGGCAGGCGGTGACCCGGGCGGGAGCTCCGCTCGGATTGAGCCCGCTGCTCTCCCAGCCGGCGGAAGCTGTCGGTCTGCAACTGTTGCTGCTTGTCCGCGAGGGTGCGCAACGCCTGCATCAGTTCCTGCGCCTGGGCCAGGTCCTCGCCGGCGGCGTTTCGCAATCCGGCGCGGATGCTGTCCAGCATGCGCTGCAACTGCGCCAGCATCTGCACGGCGCTCTCGCGACCTCCGGACCGGATCAGCTGTCGGGCCGCTTCAATCATGTCCTTGAGATCCTCGGCCTTCATGCTCTGCATGGAGGGATCGAGAGGGGGCGCCAATTGGCCATGCCGCGCCGCCTCCTCGGCGGCAGCCGCCAGAAAGCGATCGAGGGCCTGCTGCAGGGCGTCCATGAGCCGCTCGATCTCGGCGGTGGACGCCTGCCGCTGCAAGGCTTCGGCAAGCTGCTGCCGCGCTTCCTCAAGCTGCCGCTCGGCCAGGGGCACGTTCCCCTGCTCCAGCCGCAATGCCGTTTGCCAAAGCAAGTCGCGGACTGCGGCAATGGCAGGTGCGTCGGAGGACAGCCGTAAGCGGGCTTTGGCCACCGCCAGCGACAGAGCAACGACCACATCATCCTGGAAGGCCTCGGGCCGCGCGGCGATCGCGGTCAGTTCAACGGCGACCGCATACCGCGCGTCAGCACCGCCAGAGGACAACTTCTTGCGCAACTCTACGAGCGCCAGCGCCACCGGATGGGTAAAGGTCCGCTCAGGCAACACAACATCCACTGTTTCGCTGGTGCCGATCTGTCCGGCCACATCCCGGGCCTCCAGCCGGATGCGGACCGGCGCACCCGCCCAAGGGTGGCCGGACAAATCCTGCAGGGAACTTCCCGCCGCTTCAGCCTGTGACAGCCCGCCCAGGGGTAACGCCAGCCGCAGCGGTTCTTCGGCTTCGCCGGGCGCCGATTCGCCGGGAGCGGCCGGCGTTATGATCGCCGACACCTCGGCGATGCCATAGTCATCCGAGGCTCGCCAGGCCAGCAGCAACTGACCGTTGCCTTCCGCCCCCGGAGGTTTGCCAAAAGCCACCCGGGGCGGCGTATCCGGCACGACGGATACTGGCCAGGTCGCCAATTCGCGGCGGGCGGACTGGACACTGATTCGATCGCCCCCTTCGATGGGAGTTTCAACCCGCCACGCCTCTCCCCCGCTGGCCTCGCCCAACGGCTGAAATGGCACGGCTTGCCCGGACAGCGAGAGTTCCGGCGCACGGCTCACACCAGAAACCCGGGCAAGCAGGGTACTGCCGGCGGGAACACTGATGGCCGACTTGCTTGCGGCGGCCAGACCGCCATCGGCGGTGTTGCTCAGATAGATGGGAGAGAGGCGTGTATAGGCCGGCGGCGTGATCCACACCTCTACGTGTGCCTGTTGCGCGCCCGCCCGCAGGCCCGGGTCAAGCGCCCGGCCGAGCCGGGCTGCCGGATCGGAGAAGCCAGCCGCCCAGCCGACGACAAGCAGAATCAGGACCCCGGCGCGAACCCCCCAGGGCTCATGGCGCGACATTTCGGCGTTTGGCCAGCGAACCCGCAGCGCAACGGCAAGCGCCGCCATCCTTTCGCGGTGGCGGCGCCAGAGCGCCTCGGCCAGCGAGTCGTCACGACCGGCCGCAAGCCGGTCTTCCAACGCCTGCAGCGGTTGGTCGGGCAATCCACTGTCCCGCTCAAGCCGGGCCCGCGCCTCGCGGCGACGGATCGGACGCAACGCCGGCAGGGCCCAAACCAGTGCGGCGCCCAACGCCACCAGGAATCCCACCAGAACGGCCGCGTGCAGCCAGTTCGTAAGACGCGGCAGCACGTCCAGCAGAGCAACCGCGAGGAACACCCCGACAACGCAGAGGGCGGGCCACAATCGCGGCCACAGCCGCTCCCAGGCCAATGCCACGCCCGCCAGCAGAAGCAGCAACCGGTAGCGCCGGCCGCCCTGCGCAGATTTTTGCGGGCGACGCCAACGGCCCCAGCTCATCCGCCCGCTCCGGCGCGTGCCTGCGCCGCCTCGGGGATGGCCTCGCCAGCGAGGATCCAGGGAGGCAGATGCTGGGTCGTCAACATCGCTTCGATGGCGATCCTTTCCTGGACGACCGCCCATTCAGCGCCGTTGACCAGCACTTCCGGCGTCAGCGCCCTTGCATTGTAGGCCGAAGCCATCGCCCGGCCATAGGCACCGGCACTGCGGATCGCAAGCAGGTCGCCTTCCTTCAGCGGCGGCATCTTCCGGTTGCTGCCGAAGGCGTCGCTGGTCTCGCAGATGGGGCCGACGATATCGACGTCCCGGAAGTCTGCGCCGGGCCGCGGGGCGCACACCGGCACCACCTCGTGCCAGGCCCCGTAGAGGGCCGGCCGCAGCAGGTCGTTCATGCCGGCATCAACAATCACGAATGTGCGGGTCGAGCCTTCCTTAATGCGCAGGATCCGGGTGACCAGAACGCCGGCATTGCCGACGATCATTCGTCCCGGCTCGAAGATCAGCTTGCAGCCGAGATCACCCACCGTTTCCGCGACGGCGCGGGCATATGCGTCCGGCGGCGGCACGACCACTCCATCATTTCCGTAAGGAATTCCGAGGCCGCCGCCGAGGTCAAGGGTGCGGACCGGGAGCCCGTCCGCGCGCAACATCGCCACCAGATCCCGCACCCGCCGGAATGCCTCGCGGAAGGGTGAAACGTCGGTCAACTGGGAGCCGATGTGGACGGCGATGCCCGCCACGTCGAGCCCCGGCATTTTCGCGGCGCGGGCATAGATACGATGCGCCGCCGTCCATTCGATCCCGAATTTGTCTTCCCGCCTGCCGGTCGAGATCTTGTCGTGGGTGTGCGCATCCACGTCCGGGTTCACGCGTAACGCCACCGGCGCGCGGACGCCGAGTCCCTGGCCCACCCGGTTGAGAAGCTCAAGTTCCGGCTCGCTCTCGGCGTTGATCTGCAGGACGCCGGCGCGCAACGCCGCCGCCATCTCTTCTGCGGTCTTGCCGACCCCCGAAAACACGATCCCCGATGCGGGCACTCCAGCCGACAGGGCGGTCAGCAGTTCGCCGCCTGAGACCACATCGGCACCAGCCCCTTCGCGCGCCAGCGTCGCCACCACGCCGATGTTGCCGTTGGCCTTGATCGCATAGCAAATCGTCGGTGACAGAGCCGAGAGGGCCTCGGCCAGCACGCGATAGTGCCGGCGCAAGGTGGCCGTCGCGTACACATAGACGGGCGTGCCGACGGCCTCGGCAATGGTGGCAAGAGGAACCTCTTCAGCGAACAGGCGGTGTCTGCGATAGACGAAGTGATCCATGTCTCCCGTCTCCGTCGCTCACCGACTGGGGTAGGTCCGGGGATAATCGGAGCCCGGTGGCGGCTCCGGCTGACCTTTGCGCCCACACCCCGCCACCGGCAGGACCAGTGCGCACAGAAGCAACAGCATCAGTAGCCGGGAACTCATCGACCGTACGAAATCGTTCATCTGCTGAATATGCCGCCTCGGCGATGCGGATGCGAGTTCTAAGCCGCGGCGGCTCACCCCGCAGGCGACGGCGCCGCCGACACTATGGGAGTCGCGGCATCCAGTTCCGGGGGCAAATTACCCGAAG
>DAIQPV010000126.1:0-8289 GCA_036787145.1 Rhodospirillales bacterium | reverse complement strand
CCGAGGCGGCGCAGGAGCGCTACGGCTTCAACGATTTCAAGCTGAAGGGCGGCGTGCTCGCCGGCAAGGCGGAGATCGAGGCGGTCACCGCGCTGGCCGAGCGCTTTCCGGAGGCGCGCATCACGCTGGATCCGAACGGCGCCTGGTCGCTGGCGGAGGCGATCGAGCTCTGCCGGGGCCAGCATCACGTGCTGGCCTACGCTGAGGATCCGTGCGGGGCGGAGGGCGGCTATTCAGGCCGGGAGGTGATGGCGGAGTTCCGGCGCGCCACCGGCCTGCCCACCGCCACCAACATGATCGCCACCGATTGGCGGCAGATGGGCCATACCATCCAGCTCCAGTCGGTGGATATCCCGCTGGCCGACCCGCACTTCTGGACGATGCAGGGCTCCGTCCGGGTCGCGCAGATGTGCCACGAGTGGGGCCTGACCTGGGGTTCGCACTCCAACAACCATTTCGATATCTCGCTGGCGATGTTCACCCATGCCGCGGCGGCCGCTCCCGGCAAGATCACCGCCATCGATACGCACTGGATCTGGCAGGACGGCCAGCGGCTGACGAACGATCCGCTGAAGATCGTGGGGGGACTGGTCAGTGTTCCCGAGCGGCCGGGCCTTGGCATCGAGATCGACATGGCCGAGGTTGAAAAGGCGCACGAACTCTACAAGGCGAAGGCGCTCGGTGGGCGCGACGATGCCGCCTCCATGCAGTACCTGATCGCGAACTGGACCTTCGAAAACAAACGGCCCTGCCTCGTGCGCTGAGCGAACAGCGCGTTTCCCCCAGGCCCTCGACAGGCAGCGCGACCCGAACAGAGGAACCGTTATGACCCTCACATTGACCAAGCCAAGACTGATCCCCGCCAATCCGATGATCGCCGGGCTTGCTGCCGGCGATGCGACCACCGACCGCATCGCTTGGGTGAAGCTCTCCTCGGTGACGCTGCCCCTGCATGCGCCGATCAGCGACGCCAAGGTGCTGACCGGCCGCCAGAAGCCGATGACGCAGGTCGTGTTCCTGTTCTGCGAGATCGAAACGCAGCAGGGCCATTCCGGCATCGGCTTCAGTTATTCCAAGCGCGCCGGCGGCCCCGGGCAGTTCACCCATGCCAAGGAGATCGCCGAGGAACTGATCGGTGAGGATCCCAACGACATTGCCCGGCTGTGGGAAAAGCTGGTCTGGGCGGGTGCGTCCGTCGGCCGCAGCGGGCTTTCGACACAGGCGATCGCTGCATTCGACATCGCGCTGTGGGATCTGAAGGCCAAGCGGGCCGGCTTGCCGCTGGCGAAGCTGCTCGGCGCCTACCGGGATTCCGTTCAGTGCTACAACACCTCGGGCGGGTTCCTCTCGATGGACCTCGGCGAGATCAAGGAGCGCACGTCGGCAGCGCTCGGCAAGGGCATCGGCGGCATCAAGTTGAAGGTCGGCCAGCCCGACCCGATGATCGATCTGGAGCGGATCGAAGCCATCCGCGATCATCTCGGCGGCAACGTTCCGCTGATGATCGACGCCAACCAGCAGTGGGACCGGCCGACGGCGCACCGCTTCGGTCGCATCGTTGAGCAGTATAACCTGACCTGGATCGAGGAGCCGCTCGACGCCTACGACGCCGAGGGTCACGCGCGGCTTGCCGCCGAGCTGGCGACGCCGATCGCCACCGGCGAGATGCTGACCAGCGTTGCCGAGCACTACGAGCTGATCCGCAACGATTCCGTCGATTTCATCCAGCCGGACGCGCCGCGCGTCGGCGGCATCACCGGCTTCCTGAAGATCTGCGCGCTCGCCGACCACAAGCGGCTGCGACTCGCCCCGCACTTCGCCATGGAGATCCACCTGCACCTCTCGGCGGCCTACGCCCACGAGCCCTGGGTCGAGCACTTCGAGTGGCTGGAGCCGATGTTCAACGAGCGCCTCGAGATCAAGGACGGCCGGATGATCGTTCCCAACCGGCCGGGCCTTGGCTTCAGCCTCAGCGAGCAGGCGGTGGCCTGGACAACCGGTACCGCCGAGTTCGGCAAACGCCGGTGATGCGAGGCCCGAGAATCGCCCTGCCTGCGATGTTGCCATCGCAAGCCCGCGCACGCGGGCGTGGCGATCCACTTAGGGGACTACTGGATTGCTTCGCCTCCGGCTCGCAATGACGGTACCGCCGATTAGAGCGGAGCCGTGGGCGATCCGGTTTCTGTCACACCAAACGAGACGGCGGCGCCAAGCGCTCCTGCAAGAACAGAGAGGATGAAATGAGCAATATCGGGTTTGTTGGCCTCGGGATCATGGGCAAACCCATGGCACTAAATCTCATCAAGGGCGGCCATCAGCTTTTCCTTACGACCCGGTCGAGCGTGCCGGCGGAATTGACCACTGCCGGTGGCACCGCCTGCAGCAGCGGCAAGGACGTTGCCGAACGCTCTGAGATCATCATCACGATGGTGCCGGACACGCCGGACGTCGAGGCAGCGCTGTTCGCCGAGGGCGGCGTCGCCGAGGGCCTTTCGGCGGGCAAGATCGTTGTCGATATGAGCTCCATCTCGCCGATCGAAACGAAAGGGTTCGCCAAGCGGATCAACGAGCTGGGCTGCACCTACCTGGATGCGCCGGTCTCCGGCGGCGAGGTTGGCGCCAAGAACGCCACCTTGTCGATCATGATCGGCGGCCCGCAGGAGACGTTTGAAAAGGTCAAGCCGCTGTTCGAGCTGATGGGCAAGAACATCACGCTGGTTGGCGCTAACGGCGACGGCCAGACCGCCAAGGTCGCCAACCAGATCATCGTCGCGCTGACCATCGAGGCGGTGGGCGAGGCGCTGCTGTTTGCGGCGAAAGCCGGTGCCGACCCGGCACGGGTGAGAGAAGCGCTGATGGGCGGCTTCGCCTCGTCGAAGATCCTCGAAGTGCACGGGGATCGCATGGTCAAGCGCACCTTCGATCCCGGCTTCCGCATCGAGCTGCACCAGAAGGACCTCAACCTCGCGCTTTCCAGCGCCCGGCAGCTCGGCATGGCGCTGCCGAACACGGCGACGGCGCAGGAACTGTTCAACGCCTGCGCGGCGCACGGCGGCAAGGCTTGGGACCACTCGGCAATGGTCCGGGCGCTGGAAATCATGGCAAACTTCGAGATCGGATCCAAAGCGTCCTGAGCCGAGACGGAGGAAAACGTGACACCGCAGCCGCAAGAATTGCTGCAACGTATGTTCGAGGCGGCCCTCGCCGCGGCGCAACCGGAGCGATGCGTCCCGGCACATCTGCCGGAGCGGCCCGCTGGGCGCCTGATCGTCATCGGTGGCGGCAAGGCATCGGCCGCCATGGCCAAGGCCATCGAGGACCACATGCCGGGCCCCCTCTCCGGCCTCGTTGTCACCCGATACGGCCACGCCGTGCCGTGCCGGTCCATCGAGATCGTCGAGGCGGCTCACCCGGTACCGGACGCCGCCGGTGAGGCGGCGGCGCGGCGGCTCTTCGATCTGGTGAGCGGGCTGGGCGAGGACGATCTGGTGCTCTGTTTGATCTCCGGCGGCGGCTCCGCCCTGCTGGCGCTGCCGCTGGAGGGCCTGTCGCTGGGCGACAAGCAGCAGATCAACCGCGCGCTTCTCGCCTCGGGAGCGGGGATCGTCGAGATGAACTGCCTGCGGCGGCATTTGTCGGCGATCAAGGGCGGCCGGCTTGCCGCCGCGTGCCATCCCGCCCGCATCGTCACGCTGCTCATCTCCGATGTGCCGGGCGATAATCCGATCGACATCGCCTCCGGGCCGACCGTCGCCGATCCCACCACCTGCGCGGACGCCTTGGCCATTGTCAGCCGTTACGGGATCGACCTGCCCCCCGCCGCGCGCGCGCTGCTCGAAAGTGGCCGCGGCGAGAGCGTCAAGCCGGGCGATCCGCGGCTGGCGCGCGCCGAGGTGCGCATGATCGCGACGCCGCAGCAGTCGCTGGAAGCCGCCGCCGCCGTCGCCGCGGAGGCCGGCATACCGGCGCACATCCTCGGCGATGCCATCGAAGGGGAAGCCCGCGATGTCGGCAAGGTGATGGCCGGCATCGCCCTCCAGGTCGCCCGTCACGGCCAGCCGTTCGAGCCGCCGTGCGTGCTGTTGTCCGGCGGTGAGACCACCGTGACCGTGCGCGGCGACGGTCGCGGCGGCCGCAATGTCGAGTTTTTGCTGTCGCTCGGCATTGCCCTCGACGGCCATCCCGGCATTCATGCCATCGCCTGCGATACCGACGGTGTCGACGGCCTGGAGGAGATCGCCGGCGCGCGCCTTGCGCCATACAGCCTCGCCCGCGCCTGGCGGCAGGGCCTTCGCCCGAAGGACCGACTGGCCATCAACGACGGGCACGGCTTCTTCGAAGCGATCGGCGATTCCGTGGTCACTGGCCCCACGCTTACCAACGTCAACGACTTCCGCGCCATTCTGATCGAGGCCGACGCCGGCACCAAGGAACGCGGAGGACCGTGAGGCGGCACTTTTGTCGATGCCCGACAACCAGCCCTGAAAGTGGATCCCGATGCAGCTCCCCGTGAACGCCTTCAAGCACGCGATCGAGGCCGGCAAGCTCCAGATCGGCTTCTGGTCCATCCTTTCCAGCCACGTGACCGTCGAAATCCTGGCTGGAGCCGGGTTCGACTGGCTGGTGCTGGACACCGAGCACGCTCCCAATGAGTTGCCGATGGTCTATGCCCAGCTTCAGGCCTGCAAGGGCGGCACCGCGCAACCGGTGGTGCGCGTGCCCTGGAACGACATGGTCACGATCAAGCGCTTTCTCGACATCGGCGTGCAGTCGCTGCTGATTCCGTACATCGAGACCGAAGACCAGGCGCGCAACGCCGTTTCTTTCACCCGTTACCCGCCGCAGGGCGTTCGCGGCTATTCGGCGGCACCGCGTGCGTCCTACTTCGGCAGGGTGAAGAATTATCCGCACATCTGCGAAACCGAGCTCTGTGTGCTGGTGCAGATCGAGACGCGCCGGGCGCTCGACAATATCGAGGCGATTGCCGGGGTCGATGGCGTCGATGGCGTGTTCATCGGCCCGGGCGATCTGTCGGCGTCGCTGGGGCATGCCGGCAACGCCAGCCACCCGGACGTCCTGGCAGCGATCGATGATGCCATCGGTCGCATTCAGGCGTGCGGCAAGCCGGCCGGGATCCTGACCGGCGACGAGAAGCTGGCCGCCAAATATATCGACCTCGGCTGCGCGTTCGTCGCCGTCGGCTCCGACCAGGCCCTGCTCGCACGCGGATCGGAAGCGATCGCCGCACGCTTCGGCCGCAGGGTCGAAGCCGCCGCCGCGGATCGGGTCACCAGCAGCGTCAAAGCACCCTGACTTCTTCTTGACGTTATCTTCCCCTCACCCCGACCCTCTCCCGCACGCGGGAGAGGGAGCTGGCGCGGTGAAAGCCCCTCGCCCGCGGGCGGGAGAGGGAGGGGCCCGCCGAGGAGCGGTGGGAGGGTGAGGGGGCGCAGGCGCCCTCAGCGTGGCTGCGGCAGATTGACCGAGGCTAGCGCGTCAGCCTGGCGGGTGGCGATGGTCGATTTGTCGAAGTCCGCGATCAGCTCGTGGAACAGGCGGTGCCAATTGATCTCGGCGCGCAGGCGGGTGAAGACGCTGCCCAGGCCGATCGCGGCGCGATCCATCAGCACGAACTCGCGCGGCGGGGTGACGCCGCCGACCTCGCGCAGCTCGCGCTGGATCTTGCCCGCCACCTGCGCCCCATACATCGTGCCGCCATCTTCCTGGATCGGCTGCGCCCGGTCTTCCATCAGCGGCCGGTAGAGGAATCGCGCCCACTGGTTGAGGATGTCGATCACCTTGCGATCGACGCCGCGGAAGCCCCAGGTTTCGTAGGCGTGCACCGCCAGGTCCTCGTCGCCGTTGCGCAGCGCCCAGTAAAGATCGATGACGGCGCCGATGAAGTTGGCGCGAAAGACCCGGATGCAGCCGAAGTCGAGCAGGTTGACCGAGCCGTCCGGGCGCACCGTGTAGTTGCCCAGGTGCGGATCGCCGTGCAGCACGCCATACTCGTAGAACGGCACGTACCAGGCGCGGAACATGTTGCGGGCGACGGTATTGCGCAGCTCGATGTGGCTGTCGACAAAGCGCAGCAGCGGTTCGCCGTCCAGCCAGGTCATCGTCAGCAGCCGGTCGGAGCACAGGTCCTCCAGCGGTTCCGGCACGAAGACACCCGGCTCGTCCGCCAGCATCCGCGCGTAGAGCCGCATCTGCTTGGCCTCGCGGCGGTAGTCCAGTTCCTCGCGCAGGCGCTCGGAAAGTTCAGTGTGGATATTGCTCGGATCGATGGCGCGGTCGTAGCGGCGATAGATCGAGAAGATCACCTTGAGCTGCTGCAGGTCCGCCTCGACGGCCGAGTTCATGTCGGGATACTGCAGCTTGCAGGCCAGCGGGCGGCCGTCGTGGCCGGTCGCCCGATGTACCTGGCCCAGCGACGCCGCGGCGGCAGCGGTGTGGCCGAAGTCGGCAAAGCGAGCCTGCCAGCCAGCTCCCAGCTCGGCCTGCATCCGGCGCTTGACGAACGCCCAGCCCATCGAAGGGGCGTTGTGCTGAAGCTGCGCCAACTGCTGGGTGTATTCCTCCGGCAGCATGTCCGGCACGGTGGAAAGGATCTGCGCCACCTTCATCAGCGGTCCCTTGAGGCCGCCGAGCGCCGCCGTCAGCTCGGCCGCGTGCTCCGGGCGGTCAATGGTCAGGCCGAACAGCCGGTTGCCGGCAAACCGCGCCGCCAGTCCTCCCATCGTCGTGCCGACCCTCGCGTAGCGGCGCAGCCGGCCACCGAGCGAATCCTCCTCATCAAAGGCCTCGCTCCCGGCTCCGCTTTCCTGTGATCTCGTCTCCGCCATGCCTGCCATCGCGCTGCTTTCCGCGGCCGCGAACCATGCCGCCGCGCCGGGTATATGGGGCTTCGCAGCCCCGTGCGCCAATGAGCCCCTTCGTCAGTCCAACTGTTCCAATTCGCTGATGAAGCCGGAAATCACGTCGAGGCCCCGCCGCCAGAAGCCGGGGTCGCTGGCATCGAGACCGAACGGCCGCAGCAGGTCGCGGTGCCGCAGCGTCCCGCCGGCCGTCAGCATGGCCACGTACTTGTCCTGAAACCCGGGATGCCCTTCGCTGTAGACCTGATAGAGCGAATTGACGAGGCAGTCGCCGAATGCATACGCGTAGACATAGAACGGCGAATGGATGAAGTGCGGAATATACGCCCAGTAGTGCCGGTATTCCTCATCGAAGCGGAAGACCGGGCCTAGGCTCTCCGACTGAACTCCCATCCAAATCTCGCCAAGACGCTCCGATGAAAGCTCGCCGGCGCGCCGTTCGGCGTGGACCCGTTCCTCGAACTCGTGAAAGGCGATCTGGCGAACGACCGTGTTAAGCATGGCTTCCACCTTGCCGGCCAGCATCCGTCGGCGCTTCTGCGGGTCCTCCTGCTGGGCCAGCAGCGCGCGGAAGACCAGCATCTCGCCGAACACCGAGGCGCATTCCGCCAGCGTCAGCGGCGTATCGGACAGCAGTGTCCCCTGTTCGCCGGCCAGGACCTGGTGAACGGCATGACCAAGTTCATGGGCCAGCGTCATCACGTCGCGCGACCGCCCGTAGAAGTTCATCAGCACGTAGGGGTGGACCGACGGCACCACCGGGTGGCAGAAGGCGCCGGAATCCTTGCCGGGACGGGGGGCTCCATCGATCCAGGGATTGTCGAAAAAGCGCCCGGCGATCTCGGACATGCGCGGTTCGAACCGGCCAAACGAGTCGAGGACGATGCTCCGCGCTTCATCCCAGCTGTAACGGCGATCGTCGTCGCCGGGCAGGGGCGCGTTGCGGTCCCAATATTCCAGGTGGGTTTGGCCGAACCAGTGCGCCTTCAGGCGATAGTAGCGGTGCGCCAGTTCGCCGTAGGCGCCGCGAATGGCGCTGACCATGGCTTCCACTACCTCGTCCTCGACCCTGTTGGAGAGATTGCGGAAGGAAACCGGCTGGGCGTAGCTGCGCCAGCGGTCCTCGATCTCCTTATCTTTGGCGAGCGTGTTTGTGATCAGCGAGAAAATGCCGATCTGCCCGCCCAGGCCGTTGCCGAGTGCCTTGGCGGCGGTGCGGCGAACACCAGCATCCGGGTTGTCGAAACGGTTGAGCGTATCGGCCAGCGTCAGGGTTTCGCCGTCCACATCGAAGCGCATCTCCGACATGGTCTGGTCGAACAGCCGCCGCCAGGCACCGGCCCCCACCACTGATTTGTCGTGCAGCAGGCGTTCGATCTCGTCGTCGAGCTGGTGCGGGCGATCCATGCGG
>DAIQPV010000125.1:0-8351 GCA_036787145.1 Rhodospirillales bacterium | reverse complement strand
CGATCACCGACCTTGCCCTCAAGCATGGCCTGCCGGTCCTGGAGGACTGCGCCCAGGCCTACCTCGCCCGGCAAGGCGGCAAGCTCGTGGGAGTGCACGGCGCCATCGGCTGTTTCAGCTTGCAGCAGGGCAAGCACATCACCACCGGTGAGGGGGGGATTTGCGTCACCAACGACCCCGATCTGGCGCGCCGGATCCGGTTGTTCGTGAACAAGGCCTGGGGCTATGGCGATCCCAACCCGGATCACTATTTCCTCGCGCTCAACTACCGGCTGACCGAGCTGCAGGGAGCGGTAGCCGTCGCCCAGCTTGGCAAGCTGCGGCCGGGCGTCGACCACCGCCGCCGCATGGCCGACCGGCTGAGCGGCCAGCTGCAGGGTCTTGCCGGCATCGAGACCCCGCGTCACGCCGCCGACGCCGAGCATGTCTACTGGCGGTACTGCCTGTGGGTCGATGAGAACGAGGTCCCGGGAGGATCGCCAGCGCTGGGAGCGGGCATGAAGCGCCAGGGGATTGCCACGGCACCGCGCTACATCCAGAAGCCGGCGTTCCAGTGCCAGGTTTTTTCGGAACAGCGCACGTTCGGCACCAGCCGGTACCCGTTCACGCTCGCCCGACCGGAGGCCATAGACTATACTCCGGCACTCTTCCCCGGCGTGTTCCAGTGCCTGCATGACATCCTGGTGCTGCCGTGGAACGAGCGGTTCACCGAAGAACATGCGGATTTCATCGCCGCTTCGGTGCGTGCCCAGCACGCGCGTCTGAGGGGAGCACGCTGATATGGCCAATGACCCCTTGCAGCTCGGGCTGGTGGGAGCCGGCGCCATCTCTCAAGCGTACATCAAGGCGCTGGAGGGCAGTACCTTCGCCCGCTGGGCAGGCATGGCAGACATGCGGCCGGACGCGGCGAAGGCCGCCGCGGAAACGATGGGCTGCCCCGCCTATGCTTCGCACGAGGATCTGGCGAGCGCGGGGATCGACGGCGTCATCATCTGCACGCCGCCGTCAACGCACACCGAAATAGCGCTCCACTTCATCGAGCGCGGCATTCCGGTTCTCTGCGAGAAGCCGCTTTCGATCGACGTCGATGGTGCCCGGGCGATCGTTCAGACCGCCGAAAAGAACGGTGTCATCATGGCGATGGCGTCGAAGTTCCGGTACGTGGACGACGTCATCCGCGCCAGGTCGCTGATTGCGTCCGGCGTGCTGGGCGACATTCTGCTGTTCGAAAACGCGTTTACCGCCAAGGTCGACATGTCGAAGCGGTGGAACACCGACCCCAAGGTCAGCGGCGGTGGTGTCCTGATCGACAACGGCACGCACTCCGTCGATATTGCCCGCTATCTGCTTGGGCCGATCGCCGAAGTTCTGGCTGTGGAGGGCAGGCGATCCCAGAGCAATGCCGTCGAGGATACTGCCAACCTGTTTCTGCGCACCGAGACCGGCATCCCTGCAACCGTCGATCTGTCCTGGAACATCAACAAGGAGCTCGACACCTTCCTGCGCATTTACGGAAGCAATGGCACCATTCTCGTCGGCTGGAGAGAATCGAAATTCCGCCAGTCGTCGAGTCCCGACTGGGTTGTCTTCGGCAAGGGCTATGACAAGAACCAGGCCTTTTTTCGACAGGTCGAGAATTTCTGCGACCGGATCCTTGGCCGCCAGCCGTTGCTGATCTCCAACGAGGATGCGCTTGCTTCGGTTGCGGTCATTCAGGCGGCCTACGAGTCGCTGACCGAGCGGCGCTGGATCAGCGTGCCGAAGAGCGATGGCGCCGTGCCGTTGCTGCGGGCCCATGGTTGAGAGAGGCGGGTAGCGCCCGATGGCAACGCGCATCCATCCCACAGCGTTGATCGAGGACGGCGTTGAGATTGGAGACGGCACGGCGGTGTGGGACAACGTCCACATCCGCGGGCCGTCGTCCATCGGCCAGCAGTGCATCGTTGGCGAAAAGACCTATATCGCTTACGGGGTGCAGATTGGCCATCGGGTCAAAATCAATGCGTTTGTGTACATCTGTAATGCCGTGACGATAGAAACGGGTGTCATGATTGCGGCCGGGACGACGTTCACCAACGACCGCTTTCCGCGGGGGACGACGGCCGATCTCGCCGAACTCCGCGATTCCGCTCCCGACGAGCACACCCTTCCGACGCTGGTGCGCGAGGGCGCGACCATCGGCGCGCGCTCGGTGATCGGCAGCGATCTGGTGATCGGCCGCTTCGCAATGATCGGCATGGGAGCGGTGGTCACGCGGAGTGTTCCCGACTTCCATCTTGCATTCGGTCACCCGGCCCGCAGCGTCGGCCTTGTTTGCCGGTGCGGGGAGCCGCTGGCCCACTTTGATCTTGCGCCAGAGGCTTTCAGTGCAACGCTCGCCTGCCGGATCTGCGGTCTCTCCTATGATGTCCGCGGCGGCAAAGTCACCGAACTGACGCCTCCAACATCTGTCGTCGCTTGAGAAGGCGAGATGCCCAACCGAAAGCCCATCGCAAGCCTTTCTCTCGATCTCGACAACCAGTGGTCCTATATGAAGACCCACGGCGACCCGGCGTGGGAGTCTTATCCTTCCTATCTGGACATCGTCGTGCCGCGCGTCTTGCGCTTTCTCGATCAGCGAAAGCTCAAGATAACGTTCTTCATCGTTGGAACGGACGCCGAGCGGCCGGAAAACGCCTCCGCTCTCGCATCCATCACGGCATCGGGTCATGAGGTCGGCAATCATTCGCACCGCCATGAACCCTGGCTGCACCTTTACAGCAATGAAGAGGTCGAGGCGGAGATCAGCCGGGCGGAGGCGGCGATCGCAGCGGTCACCGGCCAGCGCCCGTCCGGCTTTCGCGGCCCGGGTTTCAGTCTTTCCGGACCGGT
The DNA here is from genome assembly GCA_036787145.1 of Rhodospirillales bacterium. GTDB lineage: Bacteria > Pseudomonadota > Alphaproteobacteria > Rhodospirillales > Defluviicoccaceae > Defluviicoccus. The sequence goes on along the minus strand of DAIQPV010000125.1, from coordinate 5,480 downwards.
GCTGGCGACCTTGAAAAAGCGTGGCTACCGCTACGATGCCTCGACGTTTCCAACGTTTCTCGGACCGCTCGCGCGAGCCTATTATTTCTTCACGGCGAAGCTGAGCCAGGAGGAGCGTCAGCAGCGAAAGGGTCTGTTCGGCGGTGTGCGCGAAGGTCTTCGGCCGCTTCGGCCCTACCGTTGGCGGCTGGACGAGGGACCACTCCTCGAGATTCCGGTGACAACGATGCCGCTGTTTCGCGTCCCGTTTCACGTCAGCTATCTGCTCTACCTCGCCTCGTTCTCGCCGCTGGTCGCACGGCTGTACTTTTCATCGGCGATCCTGCTTTGCCGGCTCACCGGTGTTCAGCCGTCCCTGCTGCTCCATCCGCTCGACTTTCTCGGCGCCGACGACGGACTGGAGCCGCTTAAGTTCTTTCCCGGCATGGATATTCCGGCGGAAACGAAGCTCAGCTGGATCAGCGACTTCCTTGCTGCCTACGCGCGGCACTTTCAGGTGCTGCCGCTGGGCGCTCATGTTGACGCGCTGACGTCGACGGCAAATCTTCGCGAGGTTTCGCCCGTCTTTGCGCACGCGGCCGCCGGCGCCACTGACGTCGGCTGATCCGGAGCGGCGATCGTTTCTGCCAGCGCCGTGCTGCCTGTCAACAGCCGGAAAGCGCTTGACCGACATGGGATTGCCGGCCAAATACTCGGCCGCGTTCAATTTTTAAGGAGAAGGTATGGCGAAGGAAGAGGTGCTCGAATTCACCGGTGTCGTAACGGAGTTGCTGCCAAACGCAATGTTTCGGGTAAAGCTGGAAAACAACCACGAGATTCTGGCGCATACCGCCGGAAAAATGCGGAAAAACCGAATCCGCGTGCTCGCTGGCGATAAAGTCAATGTCGAAATGACGCCCTACGACCTGAGCAAGGGTCGGATCACGTTCCGTTACAAGTGAACAGCCGCGGCCAGGAGAACCCTCCTCGCGGCGACTCAGTCCTTGCTCGTTCGTCCCCATTGCTGGTTCTCGCATCCGCCTCGCCCCGGCGGCTTCAGCTGCTTGCGCAGGTTGGCATTGTTCCGGATTTGGTGGCGCCGGCGGATCTCGACGAGTCGCCGCTCCGCGGCGAACAGCCGCGTGATTGCGCTCGCCGACTGGCGATCGCAAAGGCGCAAGCCGTGGCTGCCGGACTGCCGGACCGGGTGGTGCTTGCGGCGGATACCGTTGTCGCCCGCGGCCGCCGCATCTTGCCGAAACCCGACACCGTCGGGGAGGCGCGGCGCTGCCTGTCGCTGTTATCCGGTGCGCGGCACCGCATCTTTGGCGGCGTCGCCCTGATCCTTCCGGATCAGCCACCGAGACTTCGCCTCGTCATCACCGTCGTCGCCTTCAAACGACTCACCTCGGACGAAATCGAGAACTATCTTGCCTGCGAAGAGTGGCGCGACAAGGCGGGCGGTTACGCCGTCCAGGGTCGGGCCGCGGCCTTCGTGCGTGGGATTATTGGCTCCTATTCCAACATTGTCGGCCTGCCGTTGTTCGAAACCTGTGCGCTGCTCCGAGGCGCTGGGGTGAATTCGCCTCCGCCGGCCCCTCCGGGGGACGCATGCTGATCGACGAAATCTTCGTCTCGGCCCTGCCGGGGGACCGCCGCGCCGCCGCACGTCGCCGGGGATCGCTGGTGCGGCTGATCTGGGATGGTGATGCCGACGGGCTGCGCTGGGGCGACGTGCGCCTTGGCCGAATCACCGCCCTGGCACCGGCCATCGGCGGCGCTTTCGTCGATATCGGAGCGGAGCGGCCAGGTTTGTTGATGCGCGAAGACGCTCCGCCCGGCCGGACGCTGGCGGAGGGCGAGGTGGTGGTCGTGCGGGTTGTGCGACTGCCGGAAGGGAACAAGGGAGCGAAACTCGACGCCCGCATTGCGGAAGAAGCACCGCCGCCGCTCGATGCTGCCCCCTGTCTGATCAGGAGGGGAGACGATCCGGTCGTCGCTCTGCTGCGGGCCGCGTCGGGACCCAGCCTCCACCACATCACCGTCGATGATGCGCCCACATTGGCGGCGCTTCTGAAGGCCGTGCCACAAGCCAATGGCCTCTTCACGCTGTGGCGGGGGGAGACGCCGCTGTTCCAGGCGGAGGGCCTTGACGAAGAGATCGAGGCCGTGCTGGCGCCGCACGTGCCGTTGCGTTCGGGGGGGCGGCTCGCCATCGAAGAGACGGCGGCCCTGGTTGCGATCGATGTGGACATCGGAGGCCTGGCAGGTGCGTCCGCTCGCTCCGCCGCCCTGGCCTGCAATCTCGAGGCGGCCGCTGAAATCGGCCGGCAGATTTTGCTGCGCGAGCTTGCCGGCCTGATCGTCGTCGATTTCGTGCCGTTGCGCCGGCCGGCCGAGCGCGAACGCGTGCTGACAGCCCTTCGCGAGGCCCTCGCGGGAGACGGCCGGCGGCTCCGCATCGGCGGCTGGACCCGCCTGGGCCTGCTGGAGCTCGTCCGCGAGCGCCGCGGACCATCACTCCCACGGCAACTGGGCGCGCGGTGCAGTGCCTGTGCCGGCAACGGCTTCGTTCAGGAGGCCCGCTGGGTCGCCGGACAGGCGCTGCGTGCGGCACGCGCCGGCTGCCACACGGTCATCGGCGGCTCGGCCCTCAGTGTCTCTCCGTCCGTCGCAGCGGCCCTGCGGGGCTCCCTCGCCGCCGCCCTGCGCGACGTCGAAGCCCGGACCGGCTGCCCGATCACCCTGCGAGAAACCACGGCGGTTCCCCCGGATGGGTATCTGATCGAGGCGTTGGGGACCGGGCGATGAGCGCCGGCGCGGACGAACCCGCGGGGAACCTGGAGCGGCGCGACTGCCCCATCTGCCGCCGGCCGACGCAGACGCGATACCGGCCATTCTGCTCGAAGCGGTGCGCAGACATCGACCTCGGCCGCTGGTTCGGGGAGACCTACCGCATTCCGGCCGAGAGCGGGGCGGATGAGACTGACACGCCCGATGCGAATCAGGACGACGAGGAGCGAAGGTAAGTCCCGGCGCCGGTGACGGGTTCAACCGGCACGCGCTTCCTTCACCATCCCGCGCAGCGTCGCCAGATCCACGGCCCCCGGCACCATCTTGCCGCCCACCACGAATGCCGGCGTGCCGCTGATCTGCAATGCCTGGGCAAGTGCGACGTTCTGCTCCAGCGCGGCCTGGATCTGGGGGTCGCCCATCGCCGTTTTCAACTTGTCCGGATCAATGCCGACCTTCTTCGCGACCTCGAGAACCCGCGCTTCCGAGAGGTCTCCCCGCGTCTCCATCAAGGCCATGTGCAGCGAAACATACTTCTCCGGCGCGATCTTCCACGCGGCAAGCGCAGCGCGCGCCGCCGTCACCGAGTCCGGGCCGAGGATCGGGAATTCCTTGAACACGATGCGGATGTTGGGATCGGTCTTGAGCAGTTCCTGGATCGCCGGAGCTGCCTTCTTGCAGTAGCCGCAGCGGTAATCGAAAAACTCGACGACCGTGACGTCGCCTTTGAGATTGCCGACCACGGGTGCGCTGGCGTCCCGTTCGAGAGCATCCCGATTGCTGCTCACCGCTTTCTGCGCGGCTTCTTCCTGAGCGGCACGTTCCTTAGCATCGTACGCGTGCAGCGACTCGATCATCACGTTGGGATGATCCATGATATAGTCGTGTATCAGCTCTTCCACGGCTTTCTTTTGTGCGTCGGACAGGGGTTCCGCCGCGGCGCCCGCCCGCAACGGCAGAAGGACCAAGAGCATGGCCGCCAAGGCCCCAGTCAGCCCCCAGGTCAACCCCCAGGTCAGCCCCGCTTCCGGCTTTACCATTTCCTCATTCCTTTTCTGCCTCGCGCCGTGATCAGCGGTCTTCTCTCGCATTTTCGGCCGCCTGCATGATGTCCTCCGCCTGGAGGCGGCCGGCAGAGCCGGGAGGCAGGTCTTGGATGGCCCGGCCCGCATGGAACTTCGCTTCCGACAGTTTGTCGAGCAACATCGCTTCCTCGGCCAGTGCCAGAGAGCTTTCCCCCATCTGGCCGTTGCGTCCCAACGCTACGGCCAGTTGCCGCCAGACAAAGGGCCGCTTCGGCTCAAGCCTCAGCGATGTCCGCAGGTTATCGATCGCTGCCGGCAACAAATCCTTGTTGTCGGTTGCCATTTGAACGCGGGCCAAATCCAGGCGCAGCAAGGGCGCATCCGGCAACAGCTCAACGGACCGCTGATAAGGCGGGAGTGCCCGCGCCGGCGTGCCGCTCTCGAACAGGATCTGCCCCTTCAACTCCTGAAAGTAAGGATCGTCCGGATGTTCGGCAATAAGTCCGTCGATCGTCGCCACGGCCTTATCGAGCTGTGCCGTTCTGTGCTGTACAATGGCGCGGGCGTAGCGGGCAGGGATGCTGGTGTCACTGTCCGGATAGCGGCGGCGGGTGATCGACGGATCGTCAAGAAAAGCGTGCAGCTTCGCCAGCATCCGCTGATGTTGCTGCTGGAACTCCGGGCTCACCGGCCGGTCTGAATAAGGAGAACGAGCCACGAACGTCTGCAGCGCCTCGATCCTGTCCTCGGTCAGCGGATGGGTGCGCAGGTAGGGGTCCTGACGGGCGGCGACGAGCAGTTCCTGCCCGCTCAGCATATGGAAGAAATCGAGCAACCCTTTTGCCGATTGTTGCGTCGAGTCCAGGAAGCGGGTGGCCGCGGCATCGGCGGAGGCTTCCTGGGTCCGACTGTATTGCAGGAAGTTGCGCATCGCCACGTTCTGGCCGCCCGACATCACGGCGGCGCCAACTTCCGGGGCGCCCGCCACCATCGCCGCTGCCCCCAGCACCATGGCAAGAATGCTTTCCGCCGTTCCCCGCGCGAGGGCATCGTGCACCCGGACCAGATGGCCGCCCGCGATGTGCCCAGCCTCGTGGGCGATCACGCCCACCACCTGGCCGGCATCCTCACTCTGCATCAGGAGACCGGTATTGATAAAAAGGTTCTGGCCACCGGCGACAAAGGCGTTGATTTGTTTGTCGTTCACCAGATAGATGCGAACGGCCGTGGGGTCGAGCCCCGCGGCGACGAAGATTGGGGTGGCGTATCCGCGAATGGTGTTCTCAAGTTCGGTATCACGAATGAACGAAAGCGGCTGCGCGAAAGCAACGCGCAGCTGCCCCGCAACCACCGTCCATATCAAAATCAGGGCAACGACCGAACGAAAACGCAATGGGTGCCGTGCTGAGACAGTGTCGATGCTAAAAGCTAGTGCTGGCAAACGTCTGCGTCAATTCGCGGGCGCGTTACTCGGGCTGGGGCTGCTGTGTGCACTGCCCGGCTGCTCGTCGGAGAAGGGCCCGGCGCCCGGAGCCTACGGTGTTCAGCCGGGATTCGTGGGGGCCGTGGTCGCGGATGAGCCGCAGGCGGCATTGGTCGGCCGTGACATCCTGCGCCAGGGCGGCAGCGCCGCTGATGCGGCCATCGCCACCTATTTTGCGATGGAGGTTACCCTACCCTCTC
>DAIQPV010000124.1:0-8377 GCA_036787145.1 Rhodospirillales bacterium | reverse complement strand
AGTTGATGTTGCCACGCAGCGTGTTGATCTCGCCGTTGTGGCAGAGGTAGCGGAAAGGATGAGCCAGCTTCCAGGATGGAAACGTGTTGGTGGAGAACCGCTGATGAACTAGGGCCAGGGCAGAAACCAGCCGCTCGTCGCGCAAGTCAGGGTAATAGGTTGAAAGGTTCTCCGCGAGGATCATTCCCTTGTAGACGATTGTTCGCGTCGACAGGGAGGCGATGTAGAACTGATCGGCGTCCACATAGCCCTTGTCCCAGATGGCGTGATGCACCTGTTTGCGGATCACGAACAGCTTGCGTTCGAATGCGGCCAGATCCGGGCACTGCGGCCCCGGCGCTATGAACACCTGACGGATCACCGGCTCGATCGGCTTGACGCTGAAGCCAAGCACCGCGTTGGCCGTCGGCACATCGCGCCAGCCGAGCAGAACCTGCCCCTCTTGCGGCAAGACGGTGGCAAAGGCATCGACGCAGGCCTGCCGAGTGGTCTCGTCGCGCGGGAGGAACACCATGCCGACGGCGTAACGGCCCACCTCCGGCAGTGCGAAGCCCAGCTCGTCGCATTCCGCGCGCAGGAGAGCGTCGGGGATCTGGATCAAAATCCCGGAACCGTCGCCGGCCAGCGGATCAGCGCCGACCGCTCCGCGGTGACGAAGGTTACAGAGAATTCCTAGGCCTTGGCGTACGATATCGTGGCTCTTGCGGTTCTTGATGTTCGCAAGAAATCCGAAACCGCAGGCATCGTGTTCGTATGTTGGGTCGTAAAGCCCCTGCCGTGGTGACCGAGCACACTCTTCCATCTGGCGCATCCTACGTCGTGGTCGCCTTTCCTCCAGTACATCGCCCGTCGCAGAAACCGGAATGCGTTTTTTTTCGGGCCAGTCAAGCGGCCCGTCGCCCGCCGTTTTCGTTGACCCGCCGCTTGACGCTCATCAGCCGACGCGATACTCCACATCGCGCCCGGCAAGCATCAGACCTTGCAATCGAGGTTACAAGGTCGAGGCACCGAGGCAAGCGCTTCTTTACCTGACACGACACCGCCTGTCACCCATTCTCATCCGTGCAGTTTTATGTGGTCACTGCGCGGCGCCACACCCAATACCCTAGCTCAAATTCCGGAGGCTTTCGGTGGACCTCTCCATATATTTCATCGCGGCGTTGCTCGGCCTCGTCGAAGGCCTCACGGAATTTATACCGGTTTCTTCGACGGGCCACCTGATCCTCGTCGGGGAGCTGCTCGGCTTCGGGGGAACGCAAGGCGAAGTTTTCGAGGTAGTCATTCAACTTGGCGCGATCCTCGCAGTCGTCTGGTTCTACCGGGCCAAATTTCTTCACGTCGCCGTCAGCCTCTTCTCCGACGCGGCATCGCGGCGCTTCGTCACGATCGTTCTGCTTGGGTTCCTGCCAGCCGTCGTGATCGGCGCCTTTGCACACGATTTCATTAAGTCGGTGCTATTCTCGCCGTGGGTGGTGAGCATCAGCCTGATCCTTGGCGGCTTCGCCATCCTCGCCATCGAGCGGTGGCACCTGCCACCCGGTGCGCTGACGGTCGATGCGATTACCCCGCTGCTGGCGCTGAAGATTGGCTTCTGCCAGTGCGTCGCGATGATCCCCGGCGTTTCCCGCTCGGGTGCGACGATCATGGGCGCCCTGCTCCTGGGCGTCGCTCGCGCCCCGGCAACCGAATTTTCGTTCTTCCTCGCCGTGCCGACGATGCTGGCCGCGTCCACCTATGATATGTATAAGAGTTGGTCGCTGTTGCACGCCCACGACCTCGCGGTGATCGCCGTCGGCTTTGTCGTCGCTTTCCTTTCTGCCCTGGTGGTGGTGAAATGGTTGGTTGGCTTCGTTTCAACCAACGGCTTCGCCAGTTTCGCCTATTACCGTATCATCATCGGCATGCTGATGCTGGTCATCCTGTTGGTCCGTTAGGCTAGGCACCAATGGCGTCGTGGCGGGAGGAAGGATGAGCGGGCTCGATGATGCCAGTTTCGCTGCGCTTGCCGACGAAGCATTAGGCCGTCTGTTCGAGCAGCTTGAAACCCTGGTGGGCGATCAGGCTGACGTGGAGTTTCAGGAGGGCATCCTGACCGTCGATTTTGAACGGGGCGGCCATTTTGTCATCAACAAGCACCAGCCCAATCGCCAGATCTGGCTTGCGTCGCCGGTCAGCGGAGCTGCGCATTTTCGTTGGGACGGAAGCGGATGGGCATCCACGCGCGGGGGCGCCCAGCTGTCAGAGGTGCTGTCGGCTGATATCTCCAGGCTGGCGGACGTTCCTGTCAACCTAGCCCTCTAGGCTGGGAGACCCGCCCAACCTGGAACCAAAGCATCCATTTAGGGAGCGGGCGCGGCATGAATATCCTGATCCTCGGCGCCGGAGCAACCGGCGGTTACTTCGGTGGTCGCATGCTCGAAGCGGGCTGCGAGGTGACGTTTCTCGTCAGGCCGGCCCGGGCCGAAGTGCTAAGAGCGCACGGTCTGATCGTGGAGAGTCCGCTGGGCGATATCCGCCTTCCGGCGCCGACCGTGACTTCCGACGGCTTAACCACCCATTGGGACGTGGTTTTGCTGGCGTGTAAGGCCTTCGATCTCGAAAACGCCATCGACGCCATTCGCGGCGCGGTTGGGTCGCACACGCGGGTGTTGCCGGTGCTGAACGGGCTTGCTCATCTTGATCGCCTGGATGAGGCCTTCGGCGGCGACCGGGTGCTGGGCGGGCTCTGCGCGATCGCCGCAACGCTGCGCAGCGACGGCGTCGTCAAGCATCTCAACCGCGCGCACACGCTGACGTTCGGACATCGGCGAGACGATCAGCGGCGGTTCTGCGAGGTCTTGTTTGCGGACATCGGTCGCGCCGGCTTCGACTGCAAGCGCAGTGACGCGATCGTGCTGGAGATGTGGGAGAAGTGGGTGATGCTGGCAACGCTGGCGGCGTCGACCTGCCTGATGCGGGCCCCCGTGGGCGACATCGTGGCGGCCCCCGGCGGCGAAGACGTCATCACGACGCTCCTCGGCGAGATCCAGGCCATCGCTGAGGCCAACGGGAACGCCGCGCGACCGCATGTCCTGGCGCGCACCCGAGCTATGCTGACCGAGGCCGGGTCGGGCTTTGCAGCATCAATGCTGCGCGACGTCGAATCCGGCAATCGGACCGAAGCCGATCACATCATCGGCGATCTGCTAAACCGAGGCCGGGGAAAGGGCGTTGCAACCCCTTGCCTCAGCATCGCTTATGCGCACCTGAAGGCCTACGAGGCGCGGCGAACCCGACAAGCTCAAGGCTGAACGGCGTCTTCGCTGTCTTCCTTGAAGCGCAGGATGCCGCTAGGATGGGTCCAACCATGTCCAGCACCCCCATCGTCACGGCCGCCGTCGTCATTATCGGCAACGAAATATTGTCCGGGCGAACGCTGGATGCGAACCTGCCCTATCTTGCGAAAGCGTTGAATGCCGTTGGCGTGCGCGTCATGGAAGCGCGCGTGGTCGCCGACGATAAAGGGGCCATCATCGCCGCCGTGAACAGTTGCCGGGCGGGATACGACCACGTGTTCACGACCGGTGGCATCGGCCCCACTCACGACGATATCACTTCTGCTGCCATTGCGGGTGCGTTCGGGGTGCCGCTGATCCGCCACCCCGTGGCGGTCGAGTTGCTCACCCGCCACTATGCGGCGACGGATCTGAACGAGGCACGGCTGAAAATGGCCGACATTCCGGAAGGCGCCGGCCTGATCGACAACCCGGTGAGCGCCGCGCCCGGTTTTCACATCGGCAATGTTTGGGTGCTCCCTGGTGTTCCTCGCATCCTCCAGGCGATGGTGGATGGTCTGGCCGCCACCTTAAGGGGGGGTGATCCGGTCCTTTCGCGAACCATCTCGGCGTTTACGACCGAGAGCGGGATTGCCTTCGCACTGGCGGACGTCCAGCGACAGCATGCCCGGACGGAGATCGGCAGCTATCCGTTTGTCCGCACTGGCCGGTTCGGCGTCAGTCTGGTGATCCGCTCGACCGATCGCGCCGCCTTGGAAGCGGCCACGGCTGCGGTTGCCGCGATGCTCCGCGCCTCCGGCATCGAACCGCTCATCGACGATGCCGCGTCGAATCCGGCGAAGCAACCGAGCGAGGCCTGAGGGGTTGAGCAACGGAGATCCGGCTCAGCCAGAGCGACGAGGACAGTCCATGTTTTCGCATGAACGCAGATTCATCACCTTCCTCGTTCGCCACTGTCTTGTGGGCTGCGTCGGCGGCGTGCTCCTGGGCGCCCTGGTGCTCTGGCAGGATCTGGGAGGAATCGGGACGATGATCTTTTCGTCGCCCGACCGCGAACTCAGCCTGCTCCTGCTGTTCTTCGGGCTGTTCATCACGTTCGGCTCAATCGGCATGGCGATCGGGGTTATGCAGCTCGGGGAAGAGCGGGATTGACTGTGGCCAGATAGCCGTGGGCGATGGAGCAGCCGATCCCGCCGAGCTTCCCGTGGAGGAGGTCGCGGAGGAGATTGGTAAGGCCGTCCTCCGCTGGGAAGAACGCAGTCACGAAAAGGCTCGCGCTTGAACAGGCCAGCAGCCTCAGTTTGAGCCGGGAGGGTTGGGCGGTCCGGGTTCGACGGCTTTGTCGGCGTTCCGCTGCTTCAGCAGTTCGAGAATGTAAGCTGCGGTGTTCTCGATCGGCCGGTTGGTGACATCGATTGTCCGCCAGCCTCGCTTGGCACACATCCGTCGCGCCTCCAGGACTTCGCGGCCGACCGATTCAAGCTCGTCATAGGCCGTCGAGCTCTCTTCGGCGAGGCGGCGGAGTCGCGAAGAACGGACTTCAGCCAGGACTCTCGGCTGCACCGTCAGCCCGACAACCAGGGGCGATTTCGCGTTGAGCACGCCATCCGGCAAGGGCACGCCGGGGACCACCGGCACGTTCGCCGCCTTGATGCCACGAGACGCAAGATACATGCAGGTCGGCGTTTTTGTCGCTCGTGAGACCCCCACCAGGATAACGTCGGCGTCCTCCAGGTCGTCGGACGCCAGCCCATCGTCGTGGGCGAGCGTGTACTTCATCGCCTCGACGCGCTGGTAGTAGTCCTCATCGATGAAGTCCCGAGCCGCGGTACGGAAGCGAACTGGCGCCCCGGAAAACTTTGCCAGTTCGGTGACGAAGGGCTCCAGCACGAACAGGCAGGGAACCCTGAGGTGCTGGCAGCCTTCCTCGAGCGCCTCACGAATGTCGATGGCGGCAATGCTGTGGAAGACGACCCCCCGGCATTGGGCGATCTCGGCCAGAATTCCGGGCACCAATCCCAGGTTGCGGACGAATTTCCACAGGTGACGATCGACGGTCACGCCATCGAGCTGCGCCACCGCGTTTCGCGCCGTCATTTCAACGAGTTCCCCGGAGGCATGGGAAACCATGTGGATCACGATGGTTCTCGCAGTTGTTTCCGCGTTGGCGGCGCTCGCGTCGGCGCCACTCTGGTCGCTGCTCACCGGTGGTATCCTCCGTCCAGGCGCATCACCGAACCGTTGATCATCACGTTCTGGATGACGTGGGTGACCAGCATGGCGAACTCCGAGGGATCTCCAAAGCGATGCGGAAAGGGAATGGCGTGCACCAGCCTGGAATCGAGGTCGCGCTCCATGGCGAACAGCGTAGCGGTCCCGAACAGTCCTGGAGCGATGCCGACGACCCGGATGCCGTAGGTACCGAGTTCGCGCGCAGCGGGAAGGATCATGCTCACCACGCCTCCCTTGGAGGCGGCATAAGCGGCTTCGCCGCTCTGCCCCTCGTAGGCGGAAATGGAAGCGGTGAAGATGATCAGGCCGCGTTCGCCGTTGGCCTGCGGCGGGAGCTTCGCCATGTCACCGGCGGCGAGCCGCATCATATTGAACGTGCTGATCAGATTGACATCCACCATACGGCGAAAGTGATCAAGCGGCATCGGCCCGTCGTCGCCGAGGATGCGCTCCGACTGCGCAAGGCCAACGCAATTGACCAGGATGCGCGCCGGCCCATGGGCCTCGCGTGCCTTCGCAAATGCAGCTTCGGTGGCCGCGGTATCGGAGAGATCACAGGCGATCGCCAAGCCCTCGATTGCCTCTCCGACGCGTTGGACACGCACCTCATCAATGTCAATCGCGGTGACCCGGGCGCCCGCTTCGGCCAAATGCCGCGCCGTCTCCGCGCCAAGGCCGGATGCCGCACCGGTGACCAAAGCGGGGCACTGCCAAAGGTCCATTTTTCTGCCTCCATTATTGCTTAGCTTCGAGCCTTGCGGCCCATTCGCAGGTTTCCGCTTTCGATCCGCCGTGGCGAATGCGGCTCCTGGCCGTGGTCTGGCTCTGTCCGAAACAAGGGCGGGGGCCGATGACCGGCCAAGAGCCGGGGCCAGGAACAAAGGCCGCGCCCGAGCCGTTGAGTGCCGACCGGAGTCTGTATTCGGACCAGCCGCAACCCCACCACTTCGGAGAAGAGAATGAGATGGGATATATCGTCATAGCCGCGATGCTACTGGTCTCTGGTTTCGTCCCTGACCGCGTGTTCGCGCAATCGACGGCGCAGAGATCTGTGCCAGCGGACGCCGGCGAATCCCTTCCGGCGAGCGGCTCGGAGTCGTCAATCTCTGGCGAAAAGCACGTCCTCGGTCTCTCCGCGCAGGAACTTCGGGACAAGCCGGTGTTCGATACCAAACATGAACGTGTGGCCACGGTCATGGATGTCACGGGCCTGCCGGGTTCGCCTCGACAAGCGATCCTGCAGACCGGCGGTGTCCTGGGCATCGGCGGCAATGAAGTCAAGTTGCCACTTGATAAGCTTGAGTTAGCCCCGAACGGAGATCTGACACTGACGATGACAGAAAGCGAGCTCAGACTGCTGCCGCGGGCGAACTGAGATTGTCGGCCGAATGGCTGCCTTGTCATCGCTTTTCAAGCAGCCGCTCGAATGCGCTCCTCGGGACGCTGCCTTCCACCTCGACCTGTGCCATCAGGCGCCCCGACTTCTGGTTGAAGTCCAGGCTCTTCAGCGTCACGTCCGGTGGAATGGAGCCCGCGGGGAATAGTTCGCCGATCCGCTGGCTGACAAGTGTACCCAAGAACTGGCGAACCGGCTCAAGCAGGACAGCTGGTAGCTCGCCATTCTGTTTCCGCAACGCGACGACCTCTGCCTGGAACCTCAGCGAGCGGGCGCCAATAACCGGACGCAGCAGCATCTCAAGCTCGTACAGCGCTCGGGGAAGGATGCTTACTTCTCTTCCGGCGATGCAGGTGTTGCGACCGTAAGCGACGGTGGCGTTCACAAGGAGCGCCTCCCCCCGGGCGCCGAACTGGCCTTTACGGACCGATAGTTGCTCGCCGCAAGCCTGCTTCTGGTCGAATAACGCGGACAACAATGCTGGTGCCCGGTCCTGAAAGCGAGCGAGATCGGCGGCGACCCGGCCGTCGAAAATGGCCCGGTCATCGCGAACCTGGTAGCGGACGTCCCCGGTAACCGGCACAGGCACATTCAGGCCCGCGATGGGCACCGACAGGGTGCGCCCCGGCAGTGTTGCCGTCGCCGGAGCGGCCTTCGACGGAGTCGGTCCCAGGGCGACTGCGAGAACAAGCACGAGCGCGCGCATGCTGCCCCGCTGTCGCGACGACGACCTTCGGAGCCGTTGCATACCTTTCGGCGCTTGCGGGTTGCGCTTGACCGGGCTCCCTTCGCAGAAGAATTTGCAGCCTTCGGTCGCAGGCGGAGAAGCACCGGTGACACGTCTGTCTGTTCCTCGTGATCGCATTCGCATTGTTCTCACCGAGAACATCCATCCCCGAGCGGCCGAAGCGCTCGCCGCCGCTGGCTATAAGAACATCGAAACCGTGGCGGGGGCTCCGGTCGGAAATGATCTCCGCCGTTTACTGGCGGACGCGCATATCCTCGGAATTCGTTCGCAGACCCGCCTGACCGCCGATCTCCTGGCCGCGGCGCCGCGGCTGTTCTGCATAGGGTGCTTTTGTATCGGCACCAACCAAGTAGACCTCGACGCCGCGAAGCGCAAGGGGGTCCCGGTCTTCAACGCACCCTACTCCAACACGCGGTCCGTCGCGGAATTGGTCCTCGGCGAAATCATCATGCTGCTGCGGAGAATCCCCGAGAAATCCGCCTTGGCCCATCTCGGCGTCTGGCAGAAGACAGCTGCAGGTGCCCACGAGGTCCGCGGCCGCACCCTGGGCATCGTCGGCTATGGCCACATCGGCGCGCAGCTTTCCGTTCTCGCGGAGGCGATCGGCATGCGGGTGCGGTTTTACGACGTCGTGGACAAGCTCGCTCTTGGCAATGCCGGGCCGACGCGCTCGTTACACAACTTGTTGGCCGAGGCGGACGTCATCAGCTTGCATGTGCCGGACAC
>DAIQPV010000123.1:0-8397 GCA_036787145.1 Rhodospirillales bacterium | reverse complement strand
TGTCATGAACATGCAGAACATGCGGCTGACGGCGCGCGGCCAGGCGCTCGACGAGGGAGCGGTCGGCGATACCATCCGTGTCGTCAACCCCCAGAGCCGCGCTGTCATCAGCGGGATCGTGCGCGAGGACGGCCACGTGGACGTGATCGTCGCCAACGCCCGGCCGCAATAGCAAAGGATTTTCCCGATGAACCGGCTTTCATCTCGCCCTGTTGCACACGCTATCGTTGTGACACTTCTTGCAGTTGGCGTGAGTGGGTGCAATATGGCCACCCGCCTCTCCGAAGTGGGCGACTACCCGGCGATGTCGACGATCACCAATCCGCAGGCTCAGCCGGGATACCGGCCCGTCAACCTGCCGATGCCGTCGCCGCAGCCGGTGACGGAGAATCCGAATTCGCTGTGGCGGGCGGGCGCCAAAGCCTTTTTCAAGGATATCCGGGCCAAGGATGTGGGAGACACGTTGACGGTCCGGCTGAAGCTCGATGATAGCGCGAAGATGCAGAACGTCACGAAACGCAAGCGGGACGACAACGAGGCGATGGGGATCGACTCGATCTTCGGCTTTGAGACCAAGCTCGGCAAATTCTTCCCAAAGAACGTCGACAACGCCGACCTGTTCGCCTTCGGGACCAAGAGCAACACCGACGGCGACGGCAATATCGGTCGCAGTGAGAAACTGGAATTGACGTTTGCGGCAATGGTGACGCAGGTCCTGCCGAACGGCTCGCTCGCCATCCTCGGCCGGCAGGAAGTTCGGGTGAACTTCGAGTTGCGGGAACTGATGCTGGTCGGTGTCGTCAGACCCCAGGACATCGAGGCCGATAATTCCATTTCGCATGAGCGGATCGCCGAGATGCGCGTGGCCTACGGTGGCCGGGGCACGCTGAGTGATCTTCAGCAGCCGCGCTGGGGCACGCAGATCATGGACATCCTGCTGCCGTTCTGAACCAGCGAGGAACGCAAGGGGTGCCGGTTACCGGCGGAAATCCGGCCCCCCGCCCCCCGCCGCGGGCTCTGGCACCGTCTCGTGATGTTTCGGGAAGCGGGCCGCGTCAGCGGGAGAGAGGCGAACGCGCAGGTGAAGCGTGCCTCCCTGAACATGGCGCTCCAACACCTCTCCGTGGCGATAGAGCCAAGCGAGGCCGGCGCCATCTTCCGCGGCAAGATCGACGTCGATGACCTCCCGACCGGCGGCCAGCCGCAGATCAATGGCCGTAGTCAGCTCGGCGCACCCTTCGCCGGTTGCCGCCGAGAGCAGAACAGACTGTCCCCGCGCCCGCGCGGCCCGGTTCGCCTCCGGTCCCTGCTCTTCCTCCGGCAGCAGGTCCTTTTTGTTCAACGCCTCGATCACACCTCCCGTGTCGATCACCTCGGCAAGCCCCAAGCCACACAGGACGGTCTCCACATCCGCCTTCTGCTGTGCGCTTTGCGGATGAGAAACGTCGCGGACGTGAACGATCAGATCGGCGGCGACCACCTCTTCCAGCGTCGCACGGAACGCCTCGACCAGTTCGTGCGGCAGGTCGGAAATGAACCCCACCGTATCCGACATGATCACCCGCCGCCCGGACGGCAGATCCAGCGCTCGCATCGTCGGATCGAGGGTGGCAAAAAGCAGATCCTGAGCGTTTACGGACGAACGGGTCAGCCGATTGAACAGCGTGGATTTGCCGGCGTTGGTGTACCCAACCAGGGCTATGACGGGATAGGGCACCCGCCTGCGCGCGCGACGGTGCAAGTCACGGGTCCGGCGCACCTGCGCCAACTCGCGCTTCAGCCGGGCGATGCGATCACGAATCAACCGCCGATCGGCTTCGATCTGCGATTCGCCGGGGCCACCGAAGAAGCCGAAGCCGCCGCGCTGTCGTTCAAGGTGCGTCCAGCTCCGAACCAGTCGGCTCTTTTGGTAGGTCAAGGCCGCCAGTTCAACCTGCATCTCGCCTTCCCGGGTCCGAGCGCGCTCGCCAAAAATCTCGAGAATCAGGCCGGTTCGGTCGACGACCTTGGTATTCCAGGCCTTTTCGAGATTGCGCTGCTGCACGGGCGTCAGGGCAGCATCGACGATGGCTACGGTGACCGGGGATCCGGCCTCCTCAAGCTCGCGAAGAATGCCCGCCAATCTTGCCACGGTCCCAGCGCCGAAAAGCGTCGCGGGATGGGCGGAAGCCAAGGTAATGGCCTCGGCCGCCACAACATCGAGGTCAATGGCGCGTGCCAGGCCGGTCGCTTCTTTAAGACGTGCAGCGGCGTCCCGCTGACCCTCATCGGTGGACCGCGGCCTGGGATGAACGACGATGCACCTCTTTCTGACCGAAGCAGAGGCGGCTGCTTCAGACATCGGGCGGCCTTGAGCGACCGCTCAACTCGCCGCGGCTTCCTTGTCGGGATCAAACAGTTGGATCTGAACCGAAGGCATAACGGTCGAAATCGCGTGTTTATAAACAAGCTGGGTATGCCCGTCTCGCCGCAGCAGGACAGAGAACTGGTCGAACCACGTGATAATGCCCTGAAGCTTCACACCGTTAACCAAAAAGATCGTTACCGGAGTTTTGTTCTTTCGAATATGGTTGAGAAATACGTCCTGCACATTTTGTGATTTTTCAGTGGACATTGGTCCATTCCCTGTTTCGTTCCGGTCCCGAAATCCGAATACGAGGCCCTTTTAGCGCATGGGGGCAAAGATGCCAACTCGGGTCGGGTCGCGCCGCCCCGCCAACCGACATCGGCATCCGATGGCATACACCCCCAAAAGTTGGAGACTACAGGTTCACGATCACCTTTGAAAGCGTCATGCACCCATCCACATGCAGGGCGGGCGGGTGTGGGGCAAACTCGTCAACCCCGGGCGATTCCAGACGAACCAGAACGGGAATGCATCCGGCGTTTGCAGCACATTCCAGGTCAATGTCCGCGTCACCTGCAAACCAAACGCTCGGGCCCGGCTCGATTCCGGAGCCGGCCAGCGCCAGCTCCACGGGATCGGGGGCAGGCTTGTCGCGGCCTGCATCAAAGGCGCCGACGATCCGGCCGAAAAATCCGCTCCAGCCCAGGTGATCCGCTTCCTTGCGCAGATAGTCACCCTTCTTGTTGCTGCATACACCCAAATAGAGACCATCGTCGGCCAGCTCCTGCAGCATAGCCTCGGCGCCCGGCAGCGGCCGCAGCGTCTGCATGTGCCGCTCCTCAAATCGTTTGTAGAAGACTTCTCCAGCCTCCCGCCAGCGCTTGCCGAACAGCGCCGGATAAGAATCGCGCATCGAACCGCGCACGCGCCGGCGCGTCTCCTCCAGTGACCAGGGCTCCAGGCCGAAGGTCACAAGCGTGTGATTTTGGGCGTCCTGAATCGCGAACCAACTGTCGATCAGCGTGTTATCCCAGTCGAAGATGACTGCGCGCGGCTTGGCGAGGGCACCACGTTGCCGACCGCGGGGGGTGGCATGGCTCTCATCCATTTGGCGCACCCTCTTTGATCGCAGCCACGTAAGCGCCGTACCAGTCCAGCAGCAGGGTGGTCAAGGGGCCGGCGGTGCCCGCGCCGATCGGCGTATCGTCGATGCTGACCACCGCCTTTACCCAGGATGTCGTGCTGGTCAGGAACGCCTCGCGCGCCCGCTTTGCCTCATCGAGCGAAAATGGCCGCTCCACCGGCCGCACCCCATGCTCGGCCGCCAGCCGAAACGCCGCAGCGCGGGTGATCCCGGCGAGGATAGATCGGTCGGCGGCATGCGTCACCAGGTCGCCGGCGTCATTGACGATCCAGGCGTTGGACGCCGTCCCTTCGGTCACCATGCCAGAGTCGTCCAGCAGCCAGGCCTCGAACGCTCCACATTCAAACGCCCGCTGTTTGGCCAGCACATTCGGCAGCAGGGAGACCGACTTAATGTCGGGCCGCCGCCAACGCTCGTCCGGCAGGGAAATGACCTTGACGCCGCGGCGTGCCGCCTCGAAATCGAATGGCGGCAACGAGCGGGCGGTCATGACCATCACCGGTTTTGCCTCGGCCGGAAAGGCATGGTTCCGCGGTGCTACTCCCCGGGTGATCTGCAGGTAAAGGGCCCCCTGCCCGCGGATGCGGTTGCGGCGGATCATCTCGCGCATCACCAAGCGAAGGGCGGCACGGCTCATCGGCCATCGTATGCGCAGCTCGCTCAACGAGCGCTGCAATCGATCGAGGTGCTGTTCTTCATCAATCAGGTGGTCGCCGAGAACAGCGACGACTTCATACACACCGTCTGCGAACTGGTAGCCCCGATCCTCCGGGTGGACGCTGGCATGGCGATGGGCCACGTAGCGGCCGTCAACGTAAGCGATGCGGCTCATGGCTCGCCAAGCGTCCCTGATCAGAAATATTCGAGGCGCACCGAGAACAGTTTCTCGACTTTGCGCACCGCATCCGAGGTCGCGAATAGCACGACCCGATCTTTGTGTTCTACCACGGTATTGCCGCGCGGACTGATGACCTGCCCGCGCCGGACGATGGCACCGATCATGACCCCGGAGGGCAAGTCTATATCGCGAAGCGGCTGACCCACCAGACTGGATGTTTCCAGAGCCTCCGCTTCGATCAATTCGCCGAAGCCCTCTCGCAGCGTATGGACAGCGTGGATGCGGCCCCGCCGCACGTGCTGAAGAATTGTTGATGCGGTGATGTTGCGGGGGCTGACGACGACATCGATCCCGAGAACCGCGATGAGCGGCTCGTAAGTGCCCTTATTCAGCAACGTAATCGCACGACGCGCCCCATGCCGCTTGGCCAGCAGCGCTGCGAGGATATTTGTTTCGTCGTCATGCGTCACCGTGACAACGGTGTCCGTCGATGAAACGCCTGCTTCCTCGAGAATTTCCGGATCGAGGACGTCGCCATGCAGAACGACGGTGCCGCTCAGAAGGCTGGCAACCGTTGCCGCCCGTTCCGCATCGCCTTCGATGATCTTGACGGTGATGCCCGCTTCCTCGGCCTCGATCTCCTGCGCCAGGAGCAGGGCGACGTTGCCGCCGCCACAGATCAGCAACCGGCGAGCTTCCGGCTCCTCATATCCGAAGGCAGCCATCGCCCGGCTGACATGTCCGGTCTCAACCACGAAGTAGACGTCATCGCCGACGAGCAGCTCATCTTCGCCGGTCAGCCGCACGGGTTCGTCCTGTCGCATCAGGCCGACGATCACGATGCTCAGGTCCGGGAACAGCTGCGTGAGCTGCTTGATCGGCGTGTTGATGAGAGGACAGTGCACGTCGCATCGCACGCCGATGAGCCGGACCTTGTCGTCCGCCAGCGGAATCATTTCGAATGAGCCCGGCACCTTCAGCCGGCGGATGATGGCGCGGGCAACCTCGACTTCCGGCGAGATGATGACGTCGATCGGCAGGTGATCGCGCGAGAACAGGTTTGACCAGGCGGGATCCAGGTAGCTTTGCTCTCGGACCCGGGCAATCTTTGTGGGGACTTCAAAAAGCGAGTGCGCAACCTGGCAGGCGACCATGTTGACTTCGTCGGTATGCGTGACGGCGATGAGCATGTCGGCATCGCCGATACCCGCCCGCTCCAGAACATCCGGTCGCGAAGCGTGGCCGACGACCCCCTGTGCGTCAAGGTTGTCGTTGATGCGGCGGATCAAGTCGGGCGACGTGTCGATGACGACGACATCGTTGCCTTCCATCGACAGGTGCCGGGCAATGTTGAAGCCGACCTGACCGGCACCACAAACGACGATTTTCATCGCCGACCTCCCGCGTCGCCGTGGTGGGGGCCGGCGGAGGGCGTCGTCATTCTCCCGGCTGGCGCGACTTCTCGTCGCCCTGAATGCCGAGCGACTTCAGCTTGCGATGAAGTGCTGAGCGCTCCATGCCGACGAACGCCGCTGTGCGGGAGATGTTGCCGCCGAACCGGCTGACCTGCGCCAGCAGATACTCCCGCTCGAAGATTTCGCGGGCGTTCTTCAAAGGAAGCCCCATGATCTCTGCCGAACGCTCGGAGCGGCGAGAGGCCGCAAACTTCGCATCGAACTCGGCAGGCAGCATGTCGGCGCGGATCGGATCTTCCAGACCACCCGGCGCCATGATCAGCAGCCGCTCGATGATATTGCGCAGTTCGCGGACGTTCCCCGGCCAGTCGTAAGTTTGCAAGGCGGCCATCGCATCTTCGCTGATTTCGCGCACTTTCTGACCCGAGCCTTCCGCCGCCCGCGCCATAAAATGCTGAGCGAGCACGGGGATGTCCTCGCGGCGTTCCTTGAGCGACGGCACCCGCAACGGCACGACGCTCAGGCGGTAAAACAGGTCTTCGCGAAAGCGGCCGGCCCTGATCTCCTCTGCAAGATCCCGCGTGGTCGAAGCAATCACCCGCACGTTGACCTCGACCCGCGTTTCGCCGCCGACCCTCTGAAAGGTCTGTTCCTGCAGGACGCGCACGATCTTGCCTTGCGTCTCCGCCGGCATGTCGGCGACCTCGTCGAGCAGCAGGGTGCCGTTATGAGCGGTTTCAAACGTGCCGACCTTGCGGGCTCCGCCCGTCGCGGGATCGGGCCCTTCGACACCGAACAGCTCGATCTCCATCCGCTCCGGCGCCATTGAGGCGCAGTTCAGAATGACGAAGGGTCCGCCGACCCGGCGTGAGCGGGTATGGATGAGCCGCGCGACCACCTCCTTCCCCGACCCGGCCGGACCTGAAATGAGGACGCGGCTGTTCGTCGGCGCAACGCGCTCGATCGCCTGGCGGAGCTGATTGACAGGGGGCGAGTGGCCGATCAGGTCCGCGCCCCCACCCGCCCGCAGCCGGAGCTCCTCGTTTTCTCGCTTCAGATGGGCGGCTTCGATGGCCCGCCGGACCATCAGGATCATCCGGTCGGCCTTAAACGGCTTCTCTATGAAATCATAGGCCCCGAGCTTGATTGCCTGAACGGCCGTCTCGATGTTGCCGTGACCACTCATGATCAGCACCGGCAGGGAGGGATGCTCCTGTTTGAGCTGCTCCAGCATCTGCATGCCGTCAAGCCGGCTGCCCTGGAGCCAGATGTCCAGGAGCATCAATCCCGGCCGGCGCGCGGCGACCGCGGCGAAAGCCGAATCGCTGTCCGCCGCCTCGCGCGCTTCGTACCCTTCGTCCTCGAGAATACCGGCTACGAGCAAGCGGATGTCGGCTTCATCGTCGACAATCAGGATGTCTTCGCTCTTGCTTTGTGAACTGCTAGCCATTGACCTGCATCCCGACAGCATAGGACGGTCGCGTCTTGTCTTCACGGTCGGACGAACCATCCGGCGAAACCAGCGTCGGTCTCTGCGCCTCCCTGAAAATCAGCGAAACCCGCGCGCCGCCGCCCTCGCGATCCTCCAGCAGCAGGTCTCCGTTATGATCTTCCATGATCTTCTTGACGATCGCGAGGCCTAATCCGGTGCCCTTGGCCCGTGTGGTGACATAAGGCTCGGTCAGGCGGTCCCGGTTCTCCTTGGGTAAACCGCGTCCATTGTCTTCGACGACCACCCGCTTTGCATCATCGGCGAAAAGCTCGACGCCGATCCATCCCTTCGCCCTCTCGGCAGCGCCAAGGCCGTGAACGGCCTCCGCCGCGTTCTTCAGCACGTTGATCAGCGCCTGCGACACCAGTCTGGCATCGCACAGCAGCGGCACCGGATTTTCGGGCGACGTCAACTCGATGGCAATGTCGGGCGAGCGATTCCGCTCAAGGAAGACCGCTTGTCGGACCAACTCTCCGAGATTCTCTGGCTTGAGCTCCGGACGGGGCATTCTGGCAAACGACGAGAATTCATCCACCATGCGGCCGATATCCTCGACCTGCCGGATGATGGTTTCAGTGCAGGCGACGAAGGTATCCGGATCAGACGTGATTTCGCGCGAGTATTTGCGCTTCAGGCGCTCTGACGCAAGTTGAATGGGGGTGAGGGGATTTTTAATCTCGTGAGCGATCCGACGCGCGACGTCCGCCCAGGCCGCCTTGCGTTCCGCCTGAACGAGAGCCGTTATATCATCGAACGTCACAACGTATCCGACCACCTCGCCGTCGCGTATTTCTGCAGCGATCCGAACGATCAGCGTGCGGGCGCGCGTCGATCTGATCAGCCGCACTTCTGCCTCGCAGGTTCGCTCCGGATGCTCCACCGCAGTCCGGATCAGCTCGGCCATCTCGGGGACGATCGCGGCGAGGGGCGTGCCGCGCGCAGCATCGAGGTTCAGGCCCAGCAGCTCGGTTGCCGAACGGTTGGGCAGGTTGATGGTCGCATCGGCGTTCAGCCCTATGACGCCGGCCGACACGCCGCTCAGCACCGCTTCCGTGAAGCGCCGTCGCTCGTCGAGGTCGCGATTCGCCAGCAACAGGCCGGTCTGCTGGCTCTGCAACTGGCTGGTCATGCGGTTGAAGGCGCGGCCGAGCATCGCGAATT
>DAIQPV010000122.1:0-8494 GCA_036787145.1 Rhodospirillales bacterium | reverse complement strand
CAACTCCGGGGTCGAGAACATCGGCGCGAGGCGACTGCAGACGGTGATGGAAAAGCTGGTGGAGGACATCAGCTTTACCGCCTCCGAGCGCTCCGGAGAAACCATCCTGATCTCAGCCGAGGACGTCCGTACCCGCGTCGGCGAACTGGCAAAGAACGCCGACCTGACGAAGTTCATCCTGTAGCGGACGGAGAGCAGCCCACCCCCTTTCGGTCGCATCGCGAGCTCTCGGTGGTCATCGCGTCCACCGGCGGGGAACAGGCCCCGACAGCGGATCGCCACGCCCGCACACGCGGGCTCGCGCTGACGACACGGCCCACCCTGGCATTGCGAGCGGAGCGAAGCATCCACGGCCAGATGTGATAGGCTTCCCCTTATGAAACCCGAACGCATCGACGCCCGCGACGTGCTGGATCCCAACGGCAAGACGGCCGAAGCCTTTCGGGCGCGGGTTGTCGGGCACTTCGTCCGGCAGGGGGCGAACGCGTGGGACGACTACGTCTTCCAGCCGATCGGCGGGGGCGAAGCGTTCGACATCCTGGCCGGCGTGCCGGTTCAGGTGGAAACCTTTGGGGTTGAGTTCCGCATGCGCCGGCATGGGGAAGTGTTGCGCCTGGAATGGCTTGCGGACGAAGCGGATCGGCCGGAGAGCACCGAGCGTCGGGCTGACTTCCTGGCGCGTTTCGTCCACCCCTGGGGCGAGGACCCGGGCCGGGGTGCTGCCGCGGTGATTGCCGAAAAACTCGCCGAACGCGCACCGAAGCCCGCGCTCGACTGAAGATTTCCGGCAGCTCGCCGCGCCGCGCGGTCCTCAGGACTCGAGGACGATCACCATCAGCTCCTTCGGGCCGTGGACGCCGTAGGCCAGCGTCTGTTCGATATCGGCCGTCTTGCTTGGGCCGGAAATCAGCAAGGCGTTGGTCGGCATGCCCCCCGACCACTTCTGGGCCGTCATTGCCTCGGTCAGCGTACCGAAAATTTCGTTCGCCCTGACCAGGGCGACGTGCAGCGGCGGGAGCAGCGACATCAGCCTCGGCTCCTTGGATGACGGCCACAGGATGAGCGTGCCCGTTTCGGCGATTCCGCCCCGGGTTTCGGTCACAGCGGCGTCGACGCCGTGAACCAGCACATCCTTCAAAGTTTCGACCGGCTGGTCGTAGGCAACAAGGTGCAGGTCTGTCTGGCCTGCCCAGGCGTCGGCCAGCTGCCGGCCGCGATCAGTACCCGGAGCGAAGAGGACCTTCGTGCTTCCGCCGGCAGCACCGCGCTCGTTGCCGCGGGCCTTAAGGCGGTCCGCCAGCAGTGTCGGCCAATCTGCCGACGTACTGGCGTGCACCTCGGCATGGCTCGCCTCCAGCCGCTCACGGAAGCTCTTGAGGCGGTCCGGCTCCGGCACGGTGACCGACCAGTCGGGCAACGTTGGCGCCGCCGCCGTGCGGATCGTGCGCAGTCGCCCGAGGATAGCCGCTCTTGCGTCACTCATGGTCAATCCCCCGGGACCGCACCAGAACGTTGAGCGGCTGGCGTGCAAACTGCGGTTTGGTGCGGACGCTGGTCCAGTTTTTCAGCATCGGCAGCGACGCCGGCATAGCGTTGCCGACGAGCGTCAGCAGGCGCGTACCCAGCCGATAGGCCAAGGGTATACTGTACATCAGCCGCCAGCCGCGCCAGGTCAGATCCTCCAGGGAGCTGTGCCGGGCACCATTTCCCTTTACGGTAGAGGCGGGATCCCGATGAGCAGCCTCGCCGCGCAAGCGCACCAGCAGGTTAGGGATGGGGATGGAGACCGGGCAAACCTCCCCACAGGCGCCGCACAGGCTGGAGGCGTGCGGAAGGTCGCCGGCGGTTTCCATGCCGTTGATCTGTGGGGTCAGGATCTTGCCGATCGGTCCCGGATAAACGGCATCGTAAGCGTGGCCGCCGACGCGCGTGTAGACGGGACAATGGTTCATGCAGGCTCCGCAGCGGATGCAGGCGAGGGTCTCGCGGAGCTGGGAATCGCCGAAGATGCGCGTGCGCCCGTTGTCCAGCAGCACGAGGTGAACCTCATGTGGTCCGTCCTGCTCGCCCTGGCGTCGGGGCCCCGATATGAAATTCACGTAGGTGGTGATGGGCTGACCCGTTGCCGAGCGTGTCAGCAGCGTCAGCAGCGGGGGTACGTCTTCCAGCCGTTCCACCACCTTTTCCAGACCCATCACCGCGATATGCAGGGGCGGCAGGGTCGTCGACAGGCGGCCATTGCCCTCGTTCTCGACGAGACACAGCGTCCCGGTTTCGGCGACGGCAAAGTTTACGCCGGACAATCCGGCATCAGCCGAAGCGAACTGTTCGCGGAGCACGCGCCGGGCCGTCGCAGTCAGCGCATCGACATCATCCGTATAGGCCTGGTCGGGGATCTGGGAGTGAAAAAGGGCCGCAACGTCTTCGCGGCTCTTATGGATGCACGGCATGATGATGTGCGACGGCGTCTCATGCGCCAGTTGAATGACGAACTCGCCCAGGTCCGATTCAACGGCGGAGATCTGATGGCGGGCCAGGAAGTCGTTGAGGTGAATCTCCTCGCTGACCATGGACTTGCCCTTGATCACCGTGCGGACGCCGTGATCGGTCAGAATGCCCTGGATAATCCGGTCGGCATCGGCGCTGGTTTCCGCCCAGTGCACCTGGATGCCATTCGCCCGGCATCGGGTGTCCAGTTGTTCCAGCAGTTCGGGCAGGCGGGCGAGGCTGCGCCTGCGGATGGCGGAGCCTCTGGCCCGCAGACTTGTCCAGGCGTCGGCGTCCGGAAACTGCGCCGCCCGCTTCGTCATCAAGCCGTCCATCGCGCGGCGGAACTTGCGCCGGAGGCCGGCGTCCTTCAGGGCAACCGAGGCTCGGGCGGCGAAATCGGGGGCGGTAGATACAGCGCCTTCGGCCGTGGCGAGATTACTTGCCATAACAGCGCTCCTTCAGGAATTCCGCGATATGCCGGGCCCGCACCGGGCTTCCGTTCTTCGCCATGGCCCCGGAGATGTTCAGCAAGCAGCCGCAGTCGCCTGAGAGCACCTCGGCCGCACCTGTTTCCGCAATATCAGCGACCTTGTCGGCGACCATTGCGCCCGACACCTCCGGCAGGCGCACCGAAAAGGTGCCGCCGAACCCGCAGCACTCGGCAGGGCGCGCGAGTTCCACGAAGGTGACGTTGGAGAGATCGCGGAGCAGCTGCTTCGGCTCGTCCCTGACCCCCATCTCGCGCTGGCTGTGGCACGAACCGTGAAACGTCACCCGCACTGGGGCCCCCTGATCGTGCACCGCGATCTTGCAGACATGCACCAGGAACCAGGTGAGTTCGAAGACGCGGTCGGCAAACGCGCGCGCCTCGGCCTCGTCGGGCTCGCCAGCGAACAGCTCGGGATAGTGTTCGCGCATCATCCCGGCACAACTGCCGGACGGAACGACAATCGGCCACGGTTTTGGGAAGTGCCGCAACTGGTTGCGCGCCACGGCGCGCGCGTCCTCGGCGAAACCGCAGTTCCGCGCCGGCTGCGCGCAGCAGCTTTGACCTTGGGGATAGACGACCCGGATTCCCTGACGCTGCAGCAGGTCGATGCCGGCGAGGCCCGCCTCGGGATAGAACAGATCGATCAGGCAGGTGCCGAAGAAATAAACGGTGTCTGGCTTGTCCGGGATCGGGATCATGCGCCGATCCCCCTTCCGAACGATTCAAAAGAAAAGAGGGATGACGCGCGGGATGCGGCTTTCCGACGAGGAATCAAACCGCAACAGCCCGTCCCCAAAGCGCTCTCCCGGCGCTTCATCAATCTCGTTCCCAAAGTCTCCTCCCGATAGCGATGAGGCGTGGACGTTCTGCGAGTTTTTCGCCTATCGACTTTCAGCGTATCATACGGAAAGAGCTTGGTTTTAGTCAAACTGGGCTCTTCCCAGCTTCTTGAAAGCGCCCGCCCGCCGGTGGAATGCGAGCGGGCGTTGAAAAACATATGTGGATGGCCCGAACTCCTGTGCCAAAGAGAATTCTGGACCTTGGGTTTCTGTTCGGCCTACAGGGTGGGGGGCGGGCGGGTTCGTTGCGGCCAAAGCGGTTAGCGACTAAGGTCGGTCTGTGGCCTGCTGCAGACACATTGGGGCGTCGCCAAGTGGTAAGGCACCGGTTTTTGGTACCGGCATTCGGAGGTTCGAATCCTCCCGCCCCAGCCATCGTTCTTAGCTATTCGATGCGACCCGTAGGTGTATTGGTAGAGTAGAGGGCAGATGTAGGTCAATACACACAGATCCAGCCACGCCGTTCGCGTAGATTTCTTAAATTCTTGTGAAAGCTGTGACAATATTTGGTAGACCACAAGAAAAACCTGCGCTAGATATCGGCCTCATTTCTCAGGTAGTAGCCGTAAGCACCGTCGCTGTGTACATTCTAGGCTTTATCGTAGTTAATGCGTTCCTTGCGCGGTGGCATACTGCGTCGTTTGATCTGGCAAACGCACAGTATATTGCGGCTGGGCTTATTTTTCTGGCTTTTCTAGGAATATTTTATTTTGTAGTATGGCGACGTTTTGTAAACATCAATCACGATATAGAGGCGTTTTCTGCGTGCAGCGCTGACTGCAGTTGGCCTATGGCGTGGAACCTATTCTTTGTTGTTTTTGTGCTCGTTGAGCTGGCTTTTGGAGCTGTGGTCGCCGCCTTCTGGACGGCGGCATTGTTATTTAGAGGAACAAGAGAACAACTAGGCTATCTAGGTTTTCTCAGCGCCTATTTTGTAATAGATTATTACGCGTTAGTTCGTATGCGCGTTTATGCTACGAGGCCGTTCCTTGCATTACCGCTGTCGTTTTTATTCCAATTAGCTATCGTTATCTCAGCGGTTTTCTACTTTGCTGACGATGCGATATTCACTTTCATCATTATTTATTTTTGTCTTGTTCTTGTGGGTGGCTTAATTGTCGATATGACTAATTCGATGAAGATATCGCTGCCGTTTACGTGCTTCTGGATTGGTACGTTCCTTATGGTCATCGCTGCGATGTTCGGTGCGCTTTCCTTTCAGTATGTCAAGGGAAGTATCGGAGGAGGTGAAGCGCGTGACGTGGAGGTCTATTTTGCTCAATCCGCGCCTTACCAGCTTCTTAATTCATTCGGCTCAAGAGCCGGCGGTCCCGCTCGGCTGATCCAACTTGCCGAAACTCCAAATTCTTGGATCCTATCGAGGGAAAGAAGCTCAGAGGAGACAGTCCGAGTATCCAAGGACGCAATAATAGCAATTCGCACGTTTGGCTTGAAACCATGAATTGAGTAGTTTCTGGAAGCGCGAACTCTCGTTCCCGGCTCAGGCAGCTTTCACGCGTTCTAAGCCGCAGGCGTGCCCTTCTCAGCGGCACGATCGCAGCACGCCCGACAGCACCACCTCGGTGTAGATCGCGATCACGTCATCGGCGGTGAGGCGGCCGTCGGGCTGGAACCAGGTGCACACGCCGGTGAGCATGGCCAGGATGCCGAAGGCGACGACCCGCGGATCGCCGACGCTAAAGTCCCCCGCAGCGACGCCCTGCTGCAGGATTGCGATCAGTGCGTCCTCGTATTGCCGGCGCAACCGGACAATCGCCGCGTAGTTGTCGCGCTCCAGGCTGCGCAGTTCCGAGTAACTGATGAAAACCTCGCGCTTGCGAAGGATGTGGTAGGACACGTGGAAGGCGACGAAGGCCCGCAGCCGATCGTCGGGTGCATCAATGCCGTGCAGCGCTTTCTCCAGCTCGGCGAGCAGCGCCCGCATGTGGACATCGATGAGATCGAACAACAGAGCCTGCTTTGTGCTGATGTGATTGTAGAGCGAGCCGACCTGGATGCCGACCTCCGCCGCCAACCGGCGCAGGCTCATCGTCTCGTAGCCGTGTTCGAAGATCAGCCGTAATCCCGCGGCGCGGATGGCCTCCATGGTTGCGGGGCCGTGCGAGCCGGCCGTTCGTGCCATGCTTCAAGTCCTCCCTCGCTGCGCGGGCAATGCATCAGCTTAAGCCCTCCGCTCCGGCTGAGAAACAAACGTTTGTATATCTGCCTCGGCGCCTGCCTGGAGCTCCGGAAACCGCTTGCCAACGGGGATGAAACGAACGTACGTTTGTTTCCGCTACCGGCCAGAGAAAAAGCGCCGGCGCGCCGCCGTCGGGAGGAAGAAATGCACGTGCCGGGGCTGACCCACGATCTTGGCGAGACGGTCGAGATGTTGCGCGCGACGGTTCGTGCCTTCGCCGATCGGGAGATCGCCCCACGGGCCGCCGACATCGATCGCGATAATGCCTTCCCGCTCGATCTCTGGCCGCGGTTCGGCGATCTCGGCGTCCTGGGCCTCACCGTCGAGGAGGACGATGGCGGCGCCGGCCTCGGCTATCTGGCTCATGTCGTTGCCATGGAGGAGATCAGCCGTGCCTCGGCGTCCGTCGGCCTCTCTTACGGCGCGCACTCCAACCTGTGCGTCAACCAGATCCGGCGCAACGGGACGCCCGAACAAAAGCAGCGGTATCTGCCCAAGCTGATCTCGGGCGCGCACGTCGGCGCGCTGGCGATGAGCGAAGCGGGTGCCGGCTCCGACGTGGTTTCGATGCGGACAAAAGCCGAGCGTCGCGGCGATCACTGGGTTCTGAACGGCAACAAGATGTGGATCACCAACGGTCCCGACGCCGACGTGCTGATCGTCTACGCCAAGACCGACCCGGCCGCCGGGCCCCGCGGCATCACCGCGTTTATCATCGAGAAAGGCTTCGCCGGTTTCGCGACCGCCCAGAAGCTCGACAAGCTCGGCATGCGCGGCTCCAACACTTGTGAGCTGGTGTTCCGGGACTGTGCGGTTCCTGCCGGCAACGTGCTGGGCGAAGTGGAGGGTGGGGTCGGCGTCCTGATGTCCGGTCTGGATTATGAGCGGGTCGTTCTGGCGGGCGGTCCGCTGGGGATCATGGCGGCCTGCCTCGACCTGGTCATTCCCTACGTCCACGAGCGCCGCCAGTTCGGTCAGGCGATCGGCGAGTTCCAGCTGATGCAGGGCAAACTCGCCGACATGTACACCGCCTGGAACGTGTGCCGGAGCTACGTCTACGCGGTTGCCCGGGCGTGCGATCGGGGGGAGACGACCCGCAAGGACTCCGCCGGCGCCATCCTCTACGCTGCCGAAAAGGCCACCTGGATGGCCGGCGAGGCAATCCAGATCCTGGGCGGCAATGGCTACATCAACGACTATTCCGCCGGACGGTTGTGGCGCGACGCCAAGCTCTACGAAATTGGAGCCGGCACCTCAGAGATCCGACGAACGCTGATCGGCCGCGAACTGTTCGAGGAGACACGATAAGTGACCGCGCTGCGGTCAACCGTCGATGTTCGGAGCGAGGAGTTTCGGGCCAACGCCACCGCCATGCGCGCGCAAGTCCAGGATCTTCGGGAAAAGTTGGCTGCGGTGGCGCAAGGAGGATCGCCGGAGGCGCGGCAGAAGCATCTGTCGCGAGGAAAACTGCTGGCGCGCGATCGGATCGACGCGTTGCTCGACCCAGGCACCCCTTTTCTCGAGCTCTCGCAGCTGGCGGCGTTCGGGATGTACGAGGGCGACGTGCCCTCGGCCGGCCTCATCACCGGCATTGGCCGCGTCGCCGACCAGGAATGCATGATCGTTGCCAATGATGCGACCGTCAAAGGCGGAACCTACTACCCGATGACGGTGAAGAAGCACCTCCGCGCGCAGGAAATCGCCGATGCAAACCGGCTGCCGTGCGTCTACCTCGTGGACTCCGGCGGAGCCTACCTGCCGTTGCAGGACGAGGTGTTTCCTGATCGCGATCACTTCGGCCGGATTTTCTACAACCAGGCGATCATGTCGGCGAAAGGCATTCCCCAGGTCGCCGTGGTGATGGGATCGTGTACCGCCGGCGGTGCTTATGTCCCGGCCATGTCGGACGAAACGATTATCGTCAAGGACCAGGGAACGATCTTTCTAGGCGGCCCGCCGCTGGTTAAGGCGGCGACGGGCGAGGAGGTGAATGCCGAGGAACTGGGAGGCGCCGATGTGCATACCCGGATGTCCGGCGTGGCGGACCACTTTGCCGATAACGACAGCCACGCGCTCTATCTGGCGCGCCAGGTCGTTGCGAACTTCGGCCTGAAAAAAACGGTCGGCTTGACGGTCCCGCCTGAAGATCCGCTCTACCCGCCTGATGAAATCTACGGCATTATTCCACATGATACACGTAAGCCGTATGACGTCAGGGAAATAATAGCCAGACTCGTCGATGGCAGTCGACTGGACGAATTCAAGTCCCGGTACGGGACCACGCTGGTCACCGGTTTTGCCCATATCCATGGATATTCGATCGGTGTGGTGGCCAACAACGGGATTTTGTTCTCTGAGTCAGCGGAGAAAGGCGCGCACTTTGTTCAGCTCTGCGCCCAGCGCGGCATTCCCTTGGTGTTTCTGCAGAACATCACCGGCTTCATGGTCGGCCGCAAGTACGAGAACGCCGGCATC
>DAIQPV010000121.1:0-8546 GCA_036787145.1 Rhodospirillales bacterium | reverse complement strand
GCATAACGCGGACCGCTGTCATGGCGGACGCGGTCTCGACACGTGCTTGCCGTTGCCCATCAGGCTGCTTAGTGTGCGTCGTCAACCCTCAGAAAAAACGGGACGACGAGAATGGGTCTCTTGCGCGCCTTGCTGTTCTTGATTGTCGTGGGCTCGCTGCCCGTCGCGGCGCAGACCGCCTCACCGACCGGGGTAATCGAGAAGCTGCACGAAAAGTTGATCGAAATCATGAAGCAGGGCAATCGCCTGGACGTTGCGGCGCGCTACCATGAGCTGCAACCGATTTTGGAAAGCACGTTCGACTTTGAACGGATGATCGCAGCAGCGGCCGGCTCTTTCTGGACACAGGCGAGCGAAGCCCAGCGCAAGCAGTTGCTGGACGCGTTCTCAAGATTGAGCATCACCACCTACGCCGTGCGCTTTAACAACTGGACAGGCGAGAGCTTTGAAACGCTGGGCACGCGCCAGGGGCCGCGCGATACGGTGCTGGTGGACACCCGCCTGAACCGCCCCAACGATCCCGCGGTGCCGATCACCTACGTCATGATGCAAACAGACGGGCAATGGCGCATCGTAGACGTGCTGCTCGATCGTTCGATCAGCGAGCTTGCGGTGCGCCGCTCGGAATACAGCCAGGTTCTCCGCTCCGGCGGGACGGAGAAGCTTGCCCAGGTCCTGGATCAGAAAACCGCAGAGCTGCGAGCTCCATGATTGCGACCGGACGGTCGATGGCTCGGTTAGCGATACTGATCGCCTGATGCCCGGGCGCCGCGATATCAGGCGGCGCTTGTTTCGCTGCTATTTGGGATCGAGAATCTGCTTGCCGCGGTACATGCCCGTGGTCAGGTCGATATGATGCGGACGGCGCAGCTCGCCTGAGTCCTTGTCCTCCACGTAGGCGGGAGCCTTGATCGCGAGGTGGGACCGCCGCATGTTGCGACGGGAGGGCGAGGTTTTCTTCTTGGGAACCGCCATGCTCTTTGCCTTTCGGGGTGCGGATAAGTGCGCGCCGCCGTTCGATGGCGCTGCCAGCAGCCGTTATATACTGCGGAAGCCCGCGGAATGTGAACTGAAAACCCCGATGCTTCCGCCCCGATGCTTTCGTCGGGGCGCTTGCCGGGCCATATGGGGCGTGACATATCACGCCGTTGAAGGGACGAAGGGAGTTTCCCATCCATGCCTGCCGATGCTCAGAAGGCGGCCTTTGCCGCGCGCACCACGGTCGAACAGGTGGAGGAGGGAGCCGAACTTGCGCCCAGGTTCGATGCGGAGGGCCTGATCCCCGCGGTGACCACCGATGCCGACAGCGGCGAGGTCCTGATGCTGGGCTACATGAATGCCGAAGCGCTGGCTCTGACCATCTCGACGGGGGAGGCGCACTACTGGAGTCGCAGCCGGCAGTGCCTGTGGCATAAGGGTGCGACCAGCGGGCTGGTGCAGACGGTGGTCGAATTGCGTATCGACGACGATCAGGATGCCGTCTGGCTGCGGGTGAGAATCAGCGGCGGCGCCAGTTGCCACGTCGGCTATCGGTCGTGCTTCTATCGGTCGGTCCCGCTCGGCGACGCGGCCGGAACGGCGCTCCGCTTCATGGAGTCGGAAAAAGCATTCGACCCGCGCGAGGTTTACGGGGATGCGCCGAATCCGACGCGCCTCTGAGCCGGCAAGCGCGGTCGGCCCCGTCCTCGCGCGCCGTCAAGGCTGGCAGGGGACTGGTGGCGAAAACGTCACGGTTCAATAACCCTAGTGAGTTCAAGGTCTAATCCCAACTTGCATGCCGCTCGCCGGCACGTATGGTGCGCGGGTAGCGGATGCTCGATCCGTATCGAGGAGATTGAGAGGGGTGTTGCCGCAACAGAAAAAGCCATTGCGCGTGCTGATGGCCAAACCGCGCGGCTTCTGCGCCGGTGTCGAACGCGCAATCGAAATCGTTGAGCGGGCGTTAGCTCTTTACGGTCCTCCCGTCTATGTGCGGCACGAAATCGTCCACAACAAACACGTGGTCGAATCGCTGCGGGCGCAGGGAGCCGTCTTCGTCGAGGAACTCTACGAAATTCCCGAGGGCGCCGTAACCATCTTCAGCGCCCACGGCGTTTCCACCGAGGTGGAGGACGAAGCGGCCCGCCGTAATCTTCCGGTGATCGATGCAACCTGCCCGCTCGTCACCAAGGTCCACAAGGAAGGGCGGAATCACGCGCGCAAGAACCGCGAAGTCATTCTGATCGGCCATGCCGGGCACCCGGAGGTCGAGGGCACGCAGGGCCGGATCCCGGGCGGTGTGCACCTGGTGTCGAACACGGAAGACGTCGCGAGCATCACCGTGCGCGATCCCGAGAAGGTGGCGTATGTCACCCAGACCACGCTGAGTGTCGATGACACGCGGGACATCATCGAGGCCCTGCGCCAGCGGTTCCCCCGGATCACCGGACCGGATGTGAAAGATATTTGCTACGCCACGCAGAATCGGCAGCAGGCGGCGCGCGATCTTGCCGCTCAGGTCGACATGCTGCTGGTCGTCGGGGCCAAGAACAGCTCCAACTCCAACCGCCTGCGCGAAATCGGAGCTGACTTGGGAGTTCCAAGTTACCTGATCGACGACGCCCATAGTCTTGACCCGGCTTGGCTCGACGACGTGGGGACTGTCGGAATCACCGCTGGTGCTTCGGCACCGGAAAAGCTCGTTCAGGATCTGATCGACAGACTCGGCGACTTTGGTCAGGTGACGGTCGAGGAACTGGCCGGTGTCGAAGAACACATGCAGTTCAAATTGCCGCGCGAGTTGACGGCGACAGCCGCTGGCGCGAGCTAGACCAGGGGGCGAAAGATTGTGGCTGTTCCTGCACTTCAGCAGTTGCGCGTTGGCGCGTATATCGTAGGAAAGAAATTACGGGGCGTTGAAAAGTATCCGCTGGTGTTGATGCTGGAGCCGTTGTTCCGCTGCAACCTCGCGTGCCCCGGCTGTGGGAAGATCGACTATGAGGAGCCGATCCTCGACAAGCGGCTGAGCGTGGCGCAATGCTTGGCGGCCGTCGATGAATGCGGCGCGCCGGTCGTCTCCATTCCCGGCGGGGAGCCGCTGCTGCACAAGGAAATCGATCAGATCGTCGCGGGGATCGTCGCCCGCAAGAAGTTTGTCTATCTGTGCACGAACGGCCTGCTGCTGGAGAAGAGGCTTCACCTTTTCCAGCCGAGCCCCTACCTGACCTTTTCCGTGCATCTGGACGGTCTGGAGGAGAGCCACGACAAGGCGGTCAACCAGCCCGGCACGTTCAAGCGGGCTGTTGCGGCAATAAAAAAGGCGCGGGAGGCGGGCTTCCGGGTCAACGTCAATTGCACCCTGTTCAACATCATGAAGGCGGAAGACGCGGCGCGGTTCTTCGACTTCTGTGCCGACGAACTCGATGTGGAAGGCGTCACCGCTGCTCCCGGATACGCCTACGAGCGCGCGCCGGACCAGGAGCACTTCCTCAACCGCACGCGGACCAAGCAATTGTTCCGGGACGTTCTGAAGCTTCAGGGACGGAGCAAGTGGCGATTCAGCCAGTCGGCGCTGTACATGGATTTTCTTGCCGGAAATCAAGCCTATCAGTGCACGCCGTGGGGGACGCCGACCCGCAACATCTTCGGCTGGCAGCGCCCCTGCTACCTGCTCGGCGAGGGTTACGCACGCAGCTTCAAGGAGCTGATGGAAACGACCGAGTGGGACCGCTACGGCACCGGCAACTACGAGAAGTGCGCCGATTGCATGGTCCACTGCGGGTACGAAGGAACGGCGGTTGAGGATACGCTTCGGCGTCCGTGGAAGGCGCTGATGGTCAAGCTGCGCGGCTTCCGCACCGATGGGCCAATGGCACCGGAGATTTCGCTCGATAAGCAGCGACCGGCCGAATTCATCTTCGAGAGCCTGATGAAAAAGGTGGTCGTGGACGCCGAGGGCCCCACCCGCTCAGCCAAGAGCAAAAAGCGGGCCCGCATCGAGAGCGACGCGGCGTAAGGCGGTCATCGCCGCGCGCTCGTTCAGGGCAAGCCGCAGGAGCGTTGGCAGGTCTCGCGCGTGTAGGGCGAGACCGGCCAGCAGGCGGGCCGCCTGCGGCCTGCCGTGGTTGTCGAGCGTGGCGGCGAGCCATTCCGGGATCGCCTGATCCAGCGGATCGATGACCGCTCTGACAGCGATGAACGGCACCTGCGCTTTCGCTGCCGCCGAAGCCACCGCCAGGCTTTCCATATCCACGGCGTCGGCATTCAGCCGGGTCCCGTAGTCCTTCTTTTCAAGCGGGGTGATGAGCGGACGATCCAGGCCGAGGAGGCGCGATTGCCTGATCTCGCCGGGGAACGTGCCGTGAAGCGTTTGTTCGAGGGTTTTTCTCCACCCCGAATCGGTCGGCCAGAGCTGGCCGTCTTCGCCCACGACCGCATCAGCGACCACGATGCCTCCCGGCCGCAGGTCCTCCGTCAGCCCTCCGGCGAGGCCGAAGCTCAGGAGGGCGCCGCAGCCGTCGGCGAGGAGCCGGGAAGCGGCGAGGGCCGCCGCCTTTGGGCCGGGGCCCTGGCAGTTGACCGCCGGTCTATCGGCGGCCGGGAAAACGCCGAGGCAACCGGCCTCGCGCTCCAGACCGGTGACGACGCCCAGCCGCATGCGCCTAAATGCCGAAGCTGGGTGTCTTCTTGTCGTTGCTGTGCTGCAGGTTGCGGTAACGCGAGAGCGCCCATAGCGGGAAGTAGGCGCTATAGCCGTAGTACTTGAGGTAGAACACGCGGGGGAAGCCCACGGCGTTGTAATACTCCTCGGACCACTGGCCACCGGTGCGCGGCGCCGCCAGCAGGTAGTCGATCCCCGAGCGAACTTCCGGGCTGTCCACCTCGCCCGCGGCCATCAGCGCCAGCAGCCCCCAGGCCGTCTGGGAGGGGGTGCTCGTCTTGACCTCGGCGCGACGCTCCGGCCAATAACTGGCGCAGTCTTCGCCCCATCCGCCGTCGTCGCGCTGCCGGCTCTTGATGAACGCCACCGCCTTGCGAATGTACGGCGCCTGCATGTCCTCGCCGATGGCATTCAGGGCGACGAGGACGGACCAGGTGCCGTAAACGTAGTTGGTTCCCCAGCGTCCGAACCAGGAGCCGTCTTCCTCCTGCTGGTCCTTCAGATAGGCTATGGCGCGCGCGACCGATGGATCATCCCGCCGGCAGCCCAGCTGTGCCAGGAAGCCCAGGCACCGGCCGGTAACGTCGGCGGTCGGCGGGTCGAGCAGGGCGCCGTGGTCGGCGAAAGGAATGCTGTTGAGCACATAGTGCTCGTTATCGACGTCGAAGGCACCCCAGCCGCCATTGCGGCTCTGCATGCCGACGATCCACTCGCGCGCCCGTTCCACCGCTTCGGCATTGGTGACTTCGTTGGCACGATGAAGAGCCATTGCGACCAGGGCGGTGTCGTCCACGTCCGGGTAATGCGGATTGCGATACTGGAAGGGCCAGCCGCCGGGGCGGACGTGGGGGCGATTGACGCTCCAGTCGCCCTGTACATCCAGAACCTGCCGGTCCACCAGCCACCGGCAGCCGGCCTCGACCGCCGCGTCGTCGGGCGAGGCGCCGGCTTCGAGCAGGGCGTGCAAGGCAAGGCCGGTGTCCCAGACCGGGGACAGGCAGGGCTGGCAATAGGCCTCGGTTTCGCGCACGACAACGTGCTTGTCGATCGCTGCCCGGGTGGCAACCACGCTGGGGTGATCGCGGGGGTATCCCAGGACATCGAACATCATCAGCGCATAGGCCATGGCAGGGAAAATGCCACCGAGCCCATCTTCGCCATTGAGCCGCTCTTCGACAAACTCCACCGCCTTGCGGATGGCCAGGCGCTGGACCGGTTTCGGGAAGAGCGGGTCGAGGATGCGGCCGACGCGGTCGATGGCGAGGAAAACCTCGCCGGCAAGCTGGCCGGTGGGATTGTGCTGGTAGTTCGTCACGCTTTCGGGCGGCGCGACGAACAGCTCGCGGATGTCGATGCCGCGCGGGTTGCGCGCCTGCGGCTTCAGGGCCGCCAGGACGAACAACGGCACCATGACCGTCCGCGACCAGTACGACACCTTGTCGATATGGAACGGCGCCCACTTCGGCATCAGAATCGCTTCCGGGCGAATCCACGGGGCGGCCCGCCAGGGGAGTTGGCCGAAGAGGGCGAGCTGAATGCGGGTGAAGACGTTGCACCGGGCCGCGCCGCCGGCCTCCAGGATGGCCTCGCGCGCGCGGACCATGTGCGGCTCCGTCGGCGCATCCCCCGTCAGCTTGAGCGCATAATACCCCTTCACCGAGCAGCTCAGGTCGAAGTCGCCGCCATGATACATGGCCCATCCGCCATGCGCGCCCTGTGTCCGGCGCAGATAGCTTGCGATCTTTTGATGCAGAGCCTGGTCGATATCGTCGAGGAAGTGGTGGAGCAGAATAAACTCACAAGGAATCGAGGCGTCGGCCTCAAGCTCAAACACCCAATGGCCATCGGCGTCCTGCCGTTGCGTTAGCCAGGAGGCGGCTTCAGCGATCGCCTGATCGAGTTCGTCGTCGATGGGAACGCGCTTTGCGGCGGGCGTCCCCATTGTCCCTGTTCCCCTCCAGATATCCCCTCGGCGACATTCTGCGGAACCGTCCACTGTCACTCCTATGTCACAGTTACCGCCGCTTGGTGACGTGAAATAGCCACGGTGTCAAGCGCTCGGTGCAGTTGCGAACAAGCGCGAGGCTGCGGTGTGACCTGATCGCACGCTTCCTTCTATGGTTGCGGGAAGGCCCGTAGCGGTCCAATCACCGGCAAGAAAGAGGTTTTTGAGCGTCGTGACGCAGCCCGGCCGTCGCCGCACTTCGGCCGGGGTCTGGGCAAACGTCGCCCGCTTTTCCTTGATCACCCGCCACGGCGGCAAAGCCTCTTCGGAAAGTTGCAGCGCCTGGCGGACCTCCGGCCAGAGGCGCAGGGCGATGGCTTCGTTCCCTTCCACGGCAAGGTCATCGGCGGCGCTGATCGTTACCGAGGCGACGTCGTCGCGGGTAAAGATCCAATGCGCCGAGGCCCCGATCAGGCCGACGATCCCCGCAGAAGAAACGGGCCGGGACAGCCGGAAGTGCGCATTCACGATGGCCCGGCTTTCCTGCGGCACCTGGAGTCCGCTGCGGAGCCCCGCGGCTGCCCAGGGCGGCACCGCCAGGATCACCGCATCATCATCGCCAAGGTCTACGCGGCTTTCGCCCCCGGGGGCAAAGCCCAACCTGCGAACGCGCTCACCGTCGGTCTCCACGTCCCGCAGCCGGGTGTGAAACCGGACGTCCGCCTGGCGTCCGCGGAGGAAGGCAAGTGCCGGATCGACAAGGGTGTCCGCCAGCCCGCGCGTCGCCATCCGGGGGCGGCAGGCGGCTTCACCGCGACCGAAGGTTTCCCTCAGAACCGGCCACAAGAGATTGGCGGAGCCTTCGGAAGGAGGGGTGTTCAAGACCGAGACGGCGAGCGGCTCCCAGAAGCGGCGATAAAGAGCGCTACCGTCATCGAGGCAGTCGGCCACGGTTCGGTCGGGGCCAGCCAGGGCCAGTCGAATCGCTCCCAAATAGTCGCGAAACCGGGTTCCGGGAATGCGGCGCTCGGCCGAAAGCAGCCACCAGGGAAAAACCCCGGCTCCGGGCCGTACCGTCCAGCGCTCGCCTGTCTGCAGATCGACAAACGGGAAGGCCGCCTGCGCGGGACCGGACAGCCGGTCCTCTGCACCGATTCTGCGCAGGTAGCGCATCAGCGAGGTATTACCGGAGAGAACCAGGTGATTGCCGTTATCGATGGTCCGCTGCAGGGTTTCGTCGAAGAACGAACGGCAGCGGCCGCCGGCTTGCCCCGCTTGCTCATAAAGGCTGACCGGCCGCCCGGCCGCAGCCAGTTCCACCGCGGCGGCAAGCCCGGCAAGCCCGCCACCGACGATATGAACGCGGCCGATCAAAGTCACACCGTTCCGTACCGCAACGCCACCCAAAGTTTTTCGGCGCGCGACACCGAAACCGGCTCGGCCCAGCGGCGCCAGCCGCGGGCGACCAGGCGATCGAACGTCCGCCGGTAAACCTGCATCATGATCACCGCGGGCCGTACCCGTCTGCGATCGCATTGGGCCGCAATGCCCGCGGCCTCGTCAAACCTTCGCTGGGCACGAGATGCGATCTGTTCGCAAACGTCCTTGATCGCCGGATGGCGGAGAGTTTTCTCAGCGTCGGCCGACGCGGCGATGCCACAGTGACGAAGCAGCTCGTCAGGGAGGTAAAGTCGATCCCGCGCCGCGTCCTCCTTCAGGTCCCGCAGGATATTAGTGAGCTGCAGCGCCTCTCCCAGAGCACCTGCGAGCGGGTCGCCGAAGGGATCCGCCACCTCGAAGATGCGCACCGACAGACGCCCGACGGCGCAGGCCACCCGGTCGCAATAAAGCGCGAGTTCGGCCAGGTCCTTGATGCGGATCCGCGGCGCCGCGTCCATCTCCATGCCGTCGACGACGGCGAGGAAGTCTTCGCGACGCAGGCCGAAGCGTGAAATGGGATCG
>DAIQPV010000120.1:0-8618 GCA_036787145.1 Rhodospirillales bacterium | reverse complement strand
ACGTATCGGTTTCCCGCTCGGCAGGACCGCCGCACGCGGGACAGGTCGCGTGCTTCCAGGTGGGGTGACGGTCGAGCGGATTTCCCGGCGTCTCGAAGTCCACATCTTCCGGCAGCCGCACCGGCAGATCGGCTTCCGCCACCGGCACCACGCCGCAGTGCGGACAATTGAGGATCGGGATCGGGCAGCCCCAGTAGCGCTGCCGCGAAACGCCCCAGTCCCGAAGGCGGAAGGTAACCGCCCGTTCTCCGGCACCCTCGGCCGCCAGGCGGGTGACCGCCTCCCGCTTCGCGTCTTCGACCGAAAGGCCGTCCAAAAAGCGCGAGTTGATCAGCCGCCCCGGCCCCAGATACGCCGCATCGGCAATAAGGTAGGTTGCGGCATCGGCATCCGCCGGCGCTACCACCGGAATGACCGGCAGACCGTACGCCCGAGCAAAATCCAGATCCCGCTGATCATGGGCGGGGCAGCCGAAAATGGCGCCGGTTCCGTACTCGGTCAGAACGAAGTTGGCGACGTAGACCGGCAGTTGCCAGCTCCCGTCGAAGGGATGCAGGACCCGGAGCCCGGTATCGAACCCCTTTTTCTCCTGGGTCTCGAGTGCCGCTTCGCTGGTTGCGCTTCGCGCACAGTCCACCAGGAAGGCGGCAAGGCCGGGATTACCGGCCGCCTGTTCCAGCGCCAGGGGATGATCGGCAGCAATCGCGCAGAAGGATGCGCCGAACAAGGTGTCGGGACGGGTGGTGAACACTTCAAGCCTGTCATCCCGCCGAACCAGACGGAACAGCACGCGGGCTCCCTCCGAACGCCCGATCCAGTTCTCCTGCATCAGACGGACTCGTTCGGGCCATCGTTGGAGGTTCTTCAGCCCCTCCAACAGGTCATCGGCGTACTCCGTGATCTTCAGGAACCATTGCGCCAGCTTGCGCCGTTCCACCGGAGCGCCCGAGCGCCAGCCGCGGCCATCGACAACCTGCTCGTTGGCAAGCACGGTGTTTTCCACCGGATCCCAGTTCACCCAGGCTTCACGGCGATAGACCAGGCCTTCCCGCAGGAAGTCCAGAAACATCTTCTGCTCGTGCCTGTAGTACCCGGGATCGCACGTGGCAAACTCCCGATCCCAGTCGTACGACAGGCCCATGCGCCGCAGTTGCTGGCGCATCGTCGCGATGTTTTCCCGGGTCCAGGCTGCCGGATGCACCCGCCGTTGCATTGCCGCATTTTCGGCCGGCAGTCCGAACGCATCCCAACCCATGGGGTGAAGCACGTTATACCCCTGGGCGCGCTTGAAGCGGGCGACGACGTCGCCGAGCGTGTAGTTGCGGACGTGACCCATGTGGATGCGCCCGGAAGGGTATGGGAACATTTCAAGAACGTAGTATTTGCGGCGGGCAGCATCTTCGCGGGCCGCAAAGCAGCGCCGCTCTTCCCAGACGGCCTGCCACTTGGCTTCGGTTCTAGCGAATTCGTAACGGGACATCGTTGCTCGCCGGTGGGCACGCGACCGCAGCGGGCTCCGCAAGGCGCGAAGCCCGCGTCGACCGCCGGTTATTGCTGCAGCGTATCGAAACGGAGCTGCCGTGCCCTCGTCAAGATGGCGTCCTCGATCCGGGTGTTGGTCCCATCCGGCACCGCCGCATCCTGCCAGCCGCCGGTTCCCTCCTGGACCTGACGGAAAACGGCCACCCTCACACCGTCCGCGCGAAGGGCCCGGCTCAGGATGTACACGTTCATCTTGAACCGTTCCTGCGGTGTATCCGGCATCGCATACCAATCGGTAATGACGACGCCGCCGAACGGATCGGCGGAGTTCACCGGCATGAAAGAAATGGTATCCAGCGTCGCCCGCCAAAGGAACCCGTTGACGCCGATTCCCCCGCCGGTGTCGGGGTTCTGCTGCTGCTGGCCGCCGACACCGACCGAAAGTCCGCCCTCGCCAAAGATCGAGTCACGCGTCTGATAAGGGGTCGAATCTCCGCGGCTGCGATTCGGATAAACCCCCTCGGGTTGCGTCGATCCGCACCCGGACAGGAGTGTTCCAAACAGGCTAACCGCTATGGCCGCGGCAGCGCAGCCGCGAGGAATCCGCCGCATCGTCAAGATCCTTCCTCTCGCCTGCTCCTAAACCGGGCACCCTAGCCCTGTCAACAGGGCCGCTAGAACGGCACCAATTGGATCAGGAGTTCGACATTGTTGCACCCTAAACACACTGCTGACTTTTAAGCACACATTCCGCTCGCAAAGAGTTGATCGATCAAAATCACCGTGTCTTGATGCTGCCCAGTTCAGTCAGGCGGGCGTCGCCCCGGCGTCCGGCGCACAGGCTAACGGAACTCTAGAAGAACGCGAGGGTCTGGATGAGAAAGATATTATACGCGACAACCGCGCTGACCGCCGCGGCTCTGATCGCGGGCGCCGCGGGAGAGGCCGCCGCCCAAACATCGACTGCCCCCACCCTGCCGCAAACCGGCGCGTCGCCATCACCTTATCGTGAGCAGGCGCCTGCGCAATCGCCCGCGGTCATGCCGGCGACCCCGGCCCCAGCGGACAAGCCCTTCGTCTCCAAGTCGGCCGAGCGCATCAAGCTTGGTCTGTCCGGCTATTATCAACAGTTCGCCGTGATCACGGACCAGAGCTATAAGACCCGTCCGACCGCCGCGACCAACGACGCGCATCGCTCCACGCAATTCGTCGATAACAAGCACAATGCCGAAGTGTGCGTGATCGGCCAGACCACCCTGGACAGCGGCCTGACCGTCGGCGTGAACATTCAGATTGAAGCCTTTACCGAGTCCGACACGGTCGACGAATCCTATCTGTTCCTGCAGTCGCCGACGATGGGCCAGTTGATCATCGGTGACGAGAACAACGCCGGCTATCTGCTCCACGTCACCGCTCCGGACGGCGGCATCAGCCTCGACTCCGGCGACCTCTGCAACCTGCGCGCTTTCGAGACCGGCACCGGAACGCAGCAAGCGGGGACATACGGCGGTCTCGGCGCAAACCTCTTCGACTCGCCGCTCTGCACCACCAACCTGCGTAACAACGACAACGACTCCGGCAAGTTCACCTACATCACGCCGCGGTTTGCCGGCTTCCAGGCAGGTGTTTCGTACATCCCGAACCTTGAGTCAGGCGGCGACAACAACAGCGCGCTGACCGCCGTCGGCACCGGCGACAACGGCCGGAACACCGGTCTGTCCAACGGCGTCGCTGGTGGCCTGAATTACACCGAAACCTTTGGTGATTTCGGCGTGCAGAGCTCGGTCGGCGCGATGTGGGCGGAGTCGCAATCCGGCGCCGCCAACGGATCGAACTCCAATCTCTGGGCCTACAACGCTGGCGCCCAGTTCAGCATCGCCGGCTTCAGCTTCGGCGGCGCCTGGATGTACGTACCTCAGGGCCAGCGCGGCGTGCTGACCGCGGCACAGGCCGCGAGCACGGGCGGCACTGCCGGCAGCCCGATCCGCTCGAACGGCATGAGCTGGACGGCGGGTGCCGCGTACGAGTTCGGCCCCTACAAAATCGGTATCGACTACATGAAGGGCGACAACAACAAGACGACCGCAGGCGGTAAGGATCGCCTGGAGCAGGCCATTCTGTCCGGCACCTATACGATGGGGCCCGGCATCCGACTGGTCGGCGGCGTCATGTACTACGACTGGGAAGAAGAAAACAACATGTCGAAGAACAACGGCATCGGCGGTCTGACCGGTCTGAAGCTCGCCTTTTAACAAGAAGAGCATTTTTTTCGGAACTGAAAGGGCGGTCCATGACCGCCCTTTCTTTTCACGCCTCCGAACGTTACGAGGTTTGCCATGAGCGGTATCCTCTGGCTGGCCTCATATCCGAAGTCCGGCAACACGTGGCTGCGGGCCTTCCTCGCCAACTACCTCGCCGACACGCCCGGCCCCGTCGACATCAATTCCCTTCCCGACTTCGCCTACGGCGATATGCGCGCCGAGTATTACGCGCAAGTGTCGGGCAAATCTGCCGCGGAACTCCCCTGGGCCGACATCAACGCGCTTCGCCCCCGTGTTCACGACTTTCTCGCTCGCTCCAGGCCCGGGGTTGTCTTCGTCAAAACGCATACCTTGCTGACCATCCTGGAGGGGGTGCCAACCATCACCCCGGATGCCACCGCCGGCGCCATCTACGTCCTCCGCAACCCGTTCGATGTGGCGGTGTCGTTTGCCCACCATTACGGTTTGACGATCGACGAGGGCGTCCGCGCCCTCTGCCTGCCCGAATTGCGAATCGAACCCAAGGCCGGACACATCACGCAGATCATCTCCGACTGGTCCAACCACGTCGAAAGCTGGATTCGCCCGCCGGGCCTGCGACGGCTGACGCTGCGGTATGAAGACATGCTCGCAGCACCGCAGGGCACCTTCGCCAAGGTGCTGGATTTCCTCCAGATGCCAAAGGACCGGGAGCGGCTGAAGCGGGCGATCCGGCATTGCTCGTTTCGCGTCCTGGCCGAACAGGAGCGCAAGCGCGGATTCGTCGAGCGGCCCCGCAATGCCGACCGGTTTTTTCGCAAAGGCGGGGCCGGAGGCTTCCGCCACTGCCTTTCCGCCGAACAGGTGGCAGCCCTCATCGACCGTCACAGTCCGATGCTGCGCGAGCAGCGATATCTCGACGATCGCGATCAGCTGCTAATCTGAACGGAACGACGAGGGGATTCGCGGCGGCTCCGGTTTCGAGTAGGCTGCGGAGCGGTCAACCGGAATCAGTCATGCGGACAGGCACGGTTTCCCCGGGACAGACAAAGGCGCGCCGAGACGCGGGAAAGTCGGCGCTTCTTCTGCAGGCAGCGGTTCAGGAACACCGGGCCGGCCGGCTGGGTGAAGCCGCCGTCCTTTACCGCCGCCTCCTCAAGGCGCAGCCGCGCCATCCGGACGCTCTGCATCTCCTCGGGTTGGTCGAGCATGCGCGCGGTGCTCATGCCGAGGCTTTGCG
This sequence comes from Rhodospirillales bacterium, assembly GCA_036787145.1. GTDB lineage: Bacteria > Pseudomonadota > Alphaproteobacteria > Rhodospirillales > Defluviicoccaceae > Defluviicoccus. Next base: position 3,656 of record DAIQPV010000120.1, on the reverse strand, counting down.
ATTGGTCGAGCGGGCCATCGCCGCCGCCGGCCACGTCGCCGCGTTTCACGTCGCACACGGCACGATCTTCGCGGCTCTGGATCGCAGCGAAGCCGCCACCGAGGCCCTTCATCGGGCGCTGGGCATCGATCCCGGCCATGCCGAAGCCTGGAACACGCTGGGAAACCTTTACCAGACAGCAGGCGATCGGACGGCGGCCGAGGCGGCCTACCGGCAGGCTCTGGTGCTGCGGCCCGAATACCCGGAGGCGTTGAGCAACCTCGGCAGCGCGCTGCGGGCACAGGGCCGCCTGGAAGATGCCGAGGCAGCGTTGCGCCGGGCGATTGCCCTCCGCCCGACCTACGCTAACGCGTTGGCTAACTTCGGCCTGGTCCTGCAGGAGCAGGCCCGCTGGACGGAGGCGCTCGCCGCCTACGACCAGGCGCTTGCTACCGATCCTGGACACCCCGCCGCCCATGGCAACCGCGGCATGCTGCTGCTGTTGCTGGGCCGGATGGAGGAGGGGTTCGGCGAGTACGAATGGCGCTGGCAGATGCCGGGCTTTACCACGCCCGGCCGCACCTTCACGCAGCCGTTATGGGACGGAGAGAGACGGCCCGGCGAGACCGTCTTTATTCACGCCGAACAGGGGCTCGGCTCGGCGATCCAGTTCGTCCGCTATCTGGCGCCCGCAGCGGCGCGCGGCGTTCGCGTGATCCTCGAATGCCAGCCGCCGTTGCGGCAACTCTTCCGCCAGTCGCTGACCGGACCGGACGGACCGGTCGGTCACCTCATCACCAAGGGGGAGCCGCTGCCAGCTTTCGACCGGCAAGCTCCGTTGATGAGCCTGCCGCACCTGTTGGGAACGACCCTCGCGGCCATTCCCGCCGAGGTTCCCTATCTGTGCGCCGCGGATGGCGACGTAGCCGACTGGCAGGCGCGCCTAGAAGGTGCGACGCGGCCGCGCATCGGCCTGGTCTGGGCAGGCAACCGCCGCCATGAGAACGACCGCAATCGCTCAATGCCGGCGGTGGCGCTGGCAAAGTTGATTTCCGGTTGCGACGCTGCCTTTTTCAGCCTGCAGATTCCGGCGAGTGCGGACGATCTCGCCGCCTTTCCGTCCGGACGCGTCACCGATCTCGCCCCTCATCTGCCGGATTTCGCCGCCACGGCGGCGGCGCTGCACGCTCTGGATCTGGTAATTTCCGTCGATACCGCCACGGCGCACCTCGCCGGCGCCCTCGGCCGTCCCGCCTGGCTGCTGCTGCCGTTCATCCCCGAGTGGCGCTGGCTGCTCGACCGCGCCGACAGCCCGTGGTATCCGAGCCTGCGCCTGTTCCGGCAAACATCCCCGGGCGACTGGGGCGGCGTGATCGACCGGGTGGCGGCAGCGCTTCACCCCTGGGCCGCCCGCCGATGACGACTGCGCGCAAGCCATCTGCCAAGCGCCCCGGCCAAGCGGCCCGAGCGGGGAAAGAGGTCGCCCGGCTGCTGGCCGAGGGTGTCCGTCTGCACCGCCAGGGCGAACTGCGCCGCGCCGACGCCTGCTACCGCCGCGCGCTGCTGCTGGAACCCCAGCAGGCCGATGCGCTGCATCTGGCCGGCGTGATTGCCCATCAGACGGATGATCAGACCAAGGCGCTGAGCCTCATCGATGAGGCGCTCGCGGTCGAGTCGCGGCAGGCGCCGTTTCACAACTCGCGCGGGGTGGTTCTGCTGGCGCTGGACCGGCCCGCTGACGCCGAGGCCGCTTTTGCGCGCGCCCTCGCGAACGATCCTCTCTACGCCGAGGCGCTGAACAATCTCGGCAACGCCCTGCAGCGGCAGGAGCGGTACGGCGAGGCCGTGACCGCCTACGACCGCGCAGTGGAGGCACAGCCGGGCTACGCCGAGGCCTGGTGCAATCGTGGCCGGGCACTGCATTTTGATGGACGGCCGACGGCGGCGATCGCCAGCCTGCAACAGGCACTGGAGCTTCGGCCCGGCTGGGCGAAAGCCTGGCGCTACCTCGGCGACGCGGCCGCCACCGCAGGGGACCTTGGCGAAGCGGAGGCCAGTTACCGGCGGGCAGCGGCAGCGGATCCCGCGGACGCACAGTCCCGCGCCTCCCTTGCGGCTCTGCTGGAGCGGGGCAACCGGCTGGACGAGGCACTTGCCGCCGCCGATGCCGCCGTCGCGGCCGACCCCCTCATCCTGCGGGCCTCGGTGACGGCGGCAAAGGTCCTGCGCCGCCTCGGGCGGCCGGACGACGCACTGGCCCGTCTTCCCCGACTCGCCACCGCCGCAGCGCCCCTGGACGAGCGGGCGGCCGCCGCCTTCGAGCGGGGGCAGATCCTGGACCGGCTGGGAGACTATCCGCACGCATACGCGGACTTTGTCGAAGGAAACCACCTGCTCGCCGACACTCCGGCAGCCCGGCGTATCGATCGCGCCATCTTTCCCGACATGATCGCACGATTGCGCGCCTGCTTTACGGCGGCGTGGGTAGCTGGCTGGACACCCCCTCCCGACGACCCGGAGCCGCCGCCGCTCTTCCTTGTGGGCTTCCCCCGGTCCGGCACGACGCTGCTCGACCAGATCCTCGATTCCCATCCCGCCCTGACGACGATGGAGGAGAAGGACGCCCTCGATCAGGTGCGCCGGGCGGTCCAGGCGCTGCCGGGAGGCTATCCTGAGGCACTCGCGGGCGTGAGCACCGAAACGCTCGCCGAACTCCGCCGGCTCTATCGCGCCGAAGCCCGCCGCCACGTCGGTGACCTCGGCCAGCGCATCCTGGTCGACAAGATGCCGCTCAACACCATCGATACCGGCCTGATACACCGACTGTTTCCGCGGGCGCGCATCCTGCTGGCGCTGCGTCATCCGTGCGACGTGGTGCTCAGCGGCTTCATGCAGGCGATGCAGCCGAACGCGGCGATGGTCCTGTTCGACAGCCTCCTTTCGACAGCCCGCTTCTACGCACAGGTGATGGACCTCTGGCACCATTACCGCAGTGTGCTGCCGCTTTCGGTGGTGAGCACCCGCTACGAAGATCTGGTGGCCGATCTGGCGGGCGAGACCCGGCGCATTCTCGCCGCCCTCGGCCTGCCATGGGACGACGCCGTGCTCGGTTACGCGGAGCATGCCAAGACCCGGGCGATCTCGACGCCGAGCTATCACCAGGTGGTTCAGCCGATCTATCGCCGGTCGGTGGATCGATGGCGCAACTACGCCTTCGCATTCGACGAGGTGCTGCCGGTGCTCCAGCCGTTCCTCGCGCGGTTCGGCTATGCACCGCCGGATGCCGCGGCCCCCTGAGCGCGGTAGGACCCGGGGCGGGACAGGGGGCGGGATAGGGCGCCGATCGCCGCGAACCCTGCCGCACCACTGTTCAGCAACCGCCGGGCGCGCGTTTCGTCGATGCCGCCCAGCGCGTAGGCGGGCAGCGGGCTGAGGCGGACGAGGCGGGCGAAGCGCAACGGCCCGATCGGCCGTGCCTCGGGATGGCTGGCGGTCGCAAACACCGGCCCGACAAGGACAGCGTCGACCCCCAGCGCCGCCGCCCGGCGGATCGCGCCGGCGGAGTGCGCCGCTGCCGACACCAGCATGCCGGGACGGCACGAGCGGCGCCAGTGCCGTGGACCCCTGCGAACCGTTGTCTCCGACAGATGCAGCCCGTCCGCCTGGCGCGCCAGATC
>DAIQPV010000119.1:0-8628 GCA_036787145.1 Rhodospirillales bacterium | reverse complement strand
GTGTGCCGAGATGCTGAACAGCCTTGAGATGGTCCGCGGCGGCGCACCCGACCTCACCCTCCCGCCGCTGCCCGTCGGGCCCCTCCCTCTCCCGCCTCCGCGGGCGAGGGGATGCTGCGGTCGATCGCGGCACGTCTCCCTCTCCCGGCTGCGGGAGAGGGTCGGGGTGAGGGGAGCCGCCGGCGTCCCCACCGTCATGGCCGTGCTGGTCACGGCCATCCACGCCTTCACCGCCGCCAGTCGTGGATCCTCGGGCCAAGCCCGAGGATGACGGGGAGGAAGTCCGGTCCTGCCCCGTCATCGCCAACGGAGCGAAGCGATCCACTGCCGGGCGCAGCCGCCGACTGGATTGCCGCGCTCCCTTCGGTCGCTCGCAATAACGGTGGGGGATTGCCAGCCTGTCAATCTTATGGTAGAGTCGTGTTGTTAATCGTGCCGTATTGGTTGTGTTTGGCTAGGTACAGGAATGACCTCTTGCGAGATCGAGTGCGGGTTCCATTCGCCGGGCCCGACGGCTTCGGCCGGCAGGTCGTCCGCGCCCAGGCGGCTGTTGCATCCGGTGGCAACGTTGTCGAGGGACTTTTGCCGGCGTGTCACACGTCTCCTTGCGCGCCGGCGCGGCTGTGATGCCTGCCCGATGTTGCGGTCGTCGTCTCTGATCGGGTGGGGGTGCGCCGGCTGCCGCCGTCGTTATCGTGGTGAAAAGAACCCTTAGCCAGTCGGCGCGGCCGGGTGTTCATCTAAACGGACCAGCCGGGCGGCGGTCCGACATCCATCGGTTTCGCTGCGCCCGCCAGATGGCTGCGGATCCCACCCTCAGATGAAGTCGTCGCGCCGGAGGATTGGCTCGAACCGCAGGCTCTGGGCTGCGAAGGCCTCGGCCGCTCCCTCCATCCGATCGACGATGGTCACCACCGCCGCCACCTCGGCGCCGGCGGCGCGCACCGCGTCCGCCGCCTGAAGGGCGGAGCCGCCGGTGGTCGTGACATCCTCCAGGATGACCACGCGTGCGCCAGCAACAAGGTTGCCGTCGATGCGCCTGGCCGTTCCATGATCCTTTGCTTCCTTGCGCACGAAGAATCCCTGAAGCGGCCGTTGCGGGAAGCTTTTAGCGCAGACCACGGCGACGATGGGCACCGCGCCCATGACCAGGCCACCGACCGCGTCCACATCCAGGTCCGCGATGCGATGCAGCACCGCCTCGGCGATCAGGTTGGCCCCTTCGGGGTCGAGCATGCTGCGCTTCATGTCGAAGAACACGCTGCTCTGCCGGCCGGAAGCGAGCGTAAAGTCGCCTCCGGTCAGCAGCGAGCGTTCGGCAATCAACTGGCGCAAGCGCACCTTCTGCGCATTGGATTCGGCGTCAGCAGCGACGTACGTCATTGAACCATCCGCCCGTTTCCCCCACCCTTGGCCGAACGCTAACCCGCCTCGAACAAGGACGCCAGTGAAAGCATCCGTCGTTATTGCCGGTGCGGGGGTTGACAGTCCGGCCTCCGGAAACGATTTACACGGTCTTGTCGAGCCGAAGAAATCTACCGGGAACAAAGCACTTAATGGCTGCAAGAGGGCCAGATCTCAATGAATGCCCCAGAAATATCGCGTCGCCGGCACTGCCTCGCGACCGGCGTGGAGACTTAGCGTTGCGTATCGGCTTGGAATGGGTCCTCAACCCCGATCATCTCGCCCTGGTCGATGTCTGCCGCACCGATATCGTGGCCGACAAAGAGCGCTTCCGTGTCGTCCTGGCTCCCCCTTCGCGCGATTCCGCCGGCTTTGTTGCTCTCAAGCAACGCCTCTGTGACCTGATCCTCATTGAGCCGATCCATCTGCTCGATCCGATGGCGTCCGAGTTCATCGCGCTCGGTTGCATCTTCGAGACCCGCGGCGGCGTGCTCGTTCGCGAGGATGGGTTCGACAAGCTGCGCTCCGGCGCGCCTCTGCGCGTTGCCACGCCCGCTTCTCACCCCATGATGGATCGCTTTTGCCGCCGCCTGCTGCAGGGCTGGGCCGGAAATCGCGGCTTTGCGGTGGCAGAGACGCAGATCCTGATAGAAACGGCGGGCTTTCGCCACGTCGACAACCTGGCTGCCGGCTTCGATGCTGCCTGGCTTGCCTTTGAGAACATCGAAGGCGTGGAGGCTATTCAGCGCGGCCTGGCGGTCCGCTTCGTCACCGCCGAGGAGGTGGGCCTGCCCGGCTTCTCGGCGCTTGAACTGGTGGCCCGCAAGGATCGCCCGCCGCAGGAAGCGGCGCGGCACGAGGCCCTGATCAGTGCACTGGAAAAAGCCGCCGGGCGGCTGCAGGCCGACCCCCAGGCGGCGATCGCCCTGTGGCAGGAGACCAGCGGCGATGGCAGCCCGACCGCGGCAGCAATGGTGCGTGCCACCCTGCCGTGCCTGAAGACGCGCGTCGATCGCGGGCCTTCGCGCTGGCAAGCGGTGCAGGACCTTCTGCAGGAAGCCTAGCTCGGGACACGGCTTCCGGACAGCGCGCGCGCCAGGCCCGGGCCGCGAGGCAGCCGCCCCCTTGTTGACGGTCCGCACGCCCCGATCGCCGGGGAGACCGCCGGGAGACCGCCGGGTGAGCACCCGGGCGAGTACCTGGGGCGGCCGCTTGACGGGCCGCGCGGGCGGATGCTAGTGCACCGCATTCCAGGGAGATTGCACGAATGCGGCTGCGGGACTGGCGGAAGGTGGTCGGGGGCTCGCTGGTGTCGAGCGCGTGTATTCTGGGCGGATTTACGCCGGCGCTCGCTGATCCGGCGGTGCCGCCGGATGCTGCCGACGAGGCTCCCGCGCGCAACCCCGCCACGGTCCCGGTCCCGCCCGGAGCGCCAGGTCCGGCCGAAACCGCCAGGGAAATCGCCACCGCCTGCAGCGAAAAACGGTACTCCGACGTGGGCGCCCTGCTGCATCCCAGCCTGCGCACCACCTGGATCGAAATCGGGTACAACGTCAAAGACTTCTGCGATCTCATCACCCGCAACGACACGCTGCTGGGCGTCCGCATCGACAAGGACGAGCGGGTGGACGGCTACGCCGTCATCTACCTGACGTACACCTATCGCGGCGGCGTCGAGCAACCCGACCGAAGCACTTTTCTTCCGTTCAAGGGTGTCTGGAAGCTGGCCGGTTAGACACCCTTCGGGGTCGGGTCGGGGTCAGGCGGCGGGAATCAGGCTGCGGGGGCTGGCGCCGCCGCCTTCATTTGTTCGATCGCCTCCGCCATCTTCACCACGCGATGGGCGGTTTCCACGTGCAGGTTTTCGATCAGCTTGCCATCGACCACGGCCACGCCCTCGCCCCGTGCTGCGGCTTCCCGGTGCGCGACGATGATCCGGCGCGACCACTCCACGTCCTCGGGACGGGGGCTGAACACCTCGTTGCACACCGCGACCTGGTTGGGATGAATCAGCGTCTTGCCGTCGAATCCCATCTCCGCGCCCTGGCGACACGCGAACTCGAAGCCAGCGTCATCTTTCAGATTCAGGTAAACGCCATCGACGATGGCCAGCCCGCAGGCTCTGGCCGCCAGCAGGCAGAGGCCGAGCGACGTCACGAACGGCAGGCGGTCGCGGGTGTGCGCGCAGTCCAGCTCCTTGGCGAGGTCCGACGTGCCCATCACGAGGCCCTGAATGCGGGGCGTCGCCGACGCGATCTGCTCGCAGGCAAGGATGCCGCGCGGCGTTTCCATCATCGCCCAGATCGCCATGCTGTCCGGGGCGCCGTTGGCGCGCATGATCGACTCGACCTGCCGGACCGCATCGGCGCTCTCTACCTTGGGCAGCAGGATGGCGTCCGCGCCCGAGCGCGACGCCTCGGCGACATCCCCATAACCCCAGGGAGAGGCGAGGCCATTGACGCGAATGATCAGCTCGCGCATGCCGTAGCCGCCGTCCTTAACCGCCTGGCAGACCTGTTTGCGCGCAGTTTCCTTGGCATCGGGCGCAACGGCGTCCTCGAGATCGAGGATCAAACCGTCTGCGGGGAGGGTCCGCGCTTTATCCAGCGCCCGGACGTTGGATCCCGGCATATAAAGAACGCTGCGGCGCGGGCGTGCGGTCTTGGGCATCCTATCCCCCTTTCCCATCTTGGTCTTCGCGGGTGCGGAAAAAAGTACTCCCTGGACGGCGGTGGTGGCAAGCTGAGGATGGGCATTTCCGAGAGATGAGCGAAGCGGTCGGCGTGGCGGTCCTGTCTTTTCAATCCCGCGTCGTCTGGGGCCACGTCGGCAACTCCGTTGCCGAATTCGCGCTGCGCCGGATGGGGATCGAGGCCTGGCCGCTGGACACCGTGTGTCTCAGCCATCATCCCGGACACGGCCCGGCACGTGGCAGGGTACGGCCGGCGGACGAACTGTCCGAGCTGGTCGCCGGGATCACCGATCGGGGCGTTCTCCGCCAGTGCCGGGCGGTGCTGTCCGGCTACCTCGGCACCGCGGAAAACGGCCGGGTCGCGCTGCGCACCGCACAGGCGTTGAAGGCCCTCCGGCCAGACGCGCTCTTCTGTTGCGATCCGGTGATGGGTGACCGCGACACCGGGCTTTACGTCAGCGCCGAGCTCGTCGGCTTCTACCGCGACGAGGCGCTGGCCGTCGCCGATCTCCTGACGCCCAACCACTTCGAGCTGGAGATGTTGGCCGCAACGCCCCTGCCGACGCTTGAGTCGGTGCTGCACGTGGCCGACCGACTGCGGACGGCGGGCCCCTCGACGCTTCTCGTTTCCTCGCTGGCGGTCGGCGAGAGCCCGGAGATCATCCACACGCTGCTGGCCGAAGAGGATTGCGCCTGGCTTGCCACAACGCCGCGCCTGGGCGGGAGCGCGCACGGCGCGGGCGATCTGCTGGCGGCACAATTCCTGGCGCGGCGCCTGCGCGGCGAGGCCCCTGCCGGCTGTCTCACCGGCGCCGTCGCCGCGACATTTGCCGTCTTGCAGGGCACAGGGAGCGCTGCGGAACTGCGGCTGGTGGCCACCCAGGACGCGATGGTCCGCGCCAACCCCCGCGCCGTCTCGCTGCGGCGGCTGCGCTAAGCGCCGCCTGCCGTCGCCGGCCGCCTGCGGACGGACCGTGGGGGAGCCGAAGCCCGGGCGGCGGCCTTACGCCGCCTTTCGCATGTGCGTGCGCGCCAGCTCTTCAGCGATCTGAACCGCATTCAGCGCCGCACCCTTGCGCAGGTTGTCGGCGACGCACCAGAAGCTGAGGCCGTTCGCCACCGTCGGATCCCGGCGCAGGCGGCTGACGTAGACCGCATCCTCTCCTGCGCACTCCTGCGGTGTGACATAGCCCTCGTCGGACCGGGAATCGACGACGACGATACCGCGAGCGGCGGCCAGCGCCGCACGCGCCTCCTCCACGGAGATCGGTCGCTCGAACTCGACGTTCACGGACTCGGCATGCCCGACGAAGACCGGCACGCGCACGCAGGTGGCATGCACCTGGATCGACGGATCGAGGATCTTGCGGGTCTCCACCGCCATCTTCCACTCTTCCTTGGTGGCGCCGTCGTCCATGAACGAGTCGATGTGGGGAATGACGTTGAACGCGATCTGCTTGGTGAACTTGCGGCGGTGGCTTTCCGCCGGCTCGTTCACGTAGATGCCGCGGGTCTGGTTGAACAGTTCATCCATCGCGTCCTTGCCGGCGCCCGAAACCGATTGATAGGTGGCGACGACCACGCGCCGGATCCGCGCCGCGTCATGCAGCGGCTTCAGCGCCACGACCATCTGAATGGTGGAACAGTTCGGGTTGGCGATGATCCCGCGCCTGGTGTAGCCGGCGATCGCCTCGGGATTGACCTCCGGCACGACCAGCGGCACGTCCGGCTCCATGCGGAAGTGCGAGGTGTTGTCGATCACCACCGCGCCCGCCGCCGCGGCTTTCGGGCTATAGACGGCCGAGACCTTGGCGCCGGGCGACGACAGCACGATGTCGGTGCCGCGGAAGTCGTAGGTGGCGAGGTTCTGCACCTTCAGCGTCCGCTCGTCGCCGAACGAGACCTCCGAGCCGATCGAGCGCTCCGAGGCGAGTGCCGCCACGTCGCTGACCGGGAAGGCGCGATCGGCCAGTGTTTGCAGCATCTCGCGGCCGACATTCCCCGTGGCACCCACCACCGCAACCCTGTAACCCATTGCGCACGACCTCCAGCCGCTGTCCACCCGCGACTGACGCGAGCCTGCGGGCTGAAGTACGCGCCGGCCGAACGGATTGCAAGAGCGCGGCGGCGACGATCCAATTTTCCGACAGTGCCGCTGGGAATTTCCCTCCCCGCGACCAGTCCGGAGGCCGGGAAAGCCGATCGGCTTGCAAGAAGAGCCAAGCCGATCGGGAGCAGCTCGACCCGGATGCTTCAGCGAACCCGCAGCAGCGGTCCAAACTGACCGGTGCCGAAGCTGCGCGTCGAAAGCGCCTGGATACCGGCGTTGTGATCGCCGTTGAAGGGGGTGACCGTGTCGGGGCAGCCCGCCGCCGCCGCCTCAGCCGGAGAATTGAACCAAATCCCCAAGTGATACGTGTGGACGGGAGCCGTCGTCGGGTTGCTCGTCGCGTCCGGGAACGGCGCTCCCCTATGGGGCCGGGCAACCGGAACCGGCCCGGGCGAAATGATGAAGGTTTCGATGTTGAAGCGGCCGATAAACGTGACGGTGGCGTCGCCGTCGCCGTTGCTCTCCAGGTCCCCCTGATACCACGACATCCCAAATGGGAAGTTCGGATTCTGGATGACGAAGACGTCGAAGCCGGTATCCGGCGGCAAGCCGCGGGCGGAGATGGTCATGCGCTCGGCCTGGGCCAGCTTGGTGATGGTGACCGTTGCCCCGGCACCGGCAAGGCAGTTGGCCGCCACCGCTCCCGCGGACCGGACCATGCCGAAGGTTACCGCGGCCGTTTCCGCCCCGGCGTCCTGAGCGAAAGCCGGCGAACCCTGGCCGACGAACGCCGCGGCCGTGGCGATCAGTGCGGCATGCCAGCCGTCCCTAACCCAATAATCCCAGCAACGTGACAAGCGTGAGCTATCAGCAGTCATCGCAAGACTCCCTGTAAAGAACCCATCGCGTTATTTGGAAATTGTACTCTTAGGTTGTATTATAGACATTCGACTTAATCACGTCAATCAGATCATCTGTTAAATATTTAGGGCTCAGTACCAAGAACTCTTAGGAGAAATTACGGCATATATACCCGCATTGGGGCATTAATCATCCGCAAGGCGGCAGCGCGCCGACCGCACCGCTCAACGCCGCTCAACTCCGCTCAACGCCGCTCCGGCGTCACCCCGGGTGATCGCCAACCGGGGCGAGTCGCGATGTGCGCCCTGCCGGTACCGACGGGATCCGCCGCGGCCGCCTGTTTTCCCCTCGATCTGTTATGGCCGAGACCCGATATGGCCGGGCAGCTATACTGGAGATGGCAAGCGAGCCGACTTCAGCGATTGAACCCGCCCCGTTCGGGTGCGGCACGAACGCGGACTTTCCAGCGCGGCCAGGGATGCGGCTGCGCCGGCCAGCGAGGCTCGCCGCTCAATGGGTTCGGCGCCGAGGCGCCATCGGTCCTCCAATTGGAATGGAGCAATGGGATGGATACGGAAGCAGACATCAAGGACTGGCTGGAAGCCGAGCTGGAAGATGTCTTGGACGAAGATTACGAGCTGGAGTTGTCAGAACCGGCCCTGTCCATGGAGCTGCGCCGGATCTACAAGCAAAAGCACCCCCCGACCCTGGACCGCGCCACCTATTTCAGGGCGATTCTGACCCTGCAGGCGGAACTGATCAAACTGCAGGACTGGGTCGAGACGACGGGCGAAAAGATCCTGGTGATCTTCGAGGGCCGCGACGCGGCCGGCAAGGGCGGTGTCATCAAGCGCATCACCCAGCGGCTCAATCCCCGCATCTGCCGTGTCGTGGCGTTGCCGAAGCCGAGCGACCGCGAACGGACCCAATGGTATTTCCAGCGCTACGTCCCGCATCTGCCGTCCGGCGGCGAGATGGTCCTGTTCGACCGCTCCTGGTACAACCGCTCCGGCGTCGAGCGGGTGATGGGATTCGCCAGCGAAGACCAGGTCGAGCAGTTCTTCAAGGACACGCCGGAGTTCGAGCGCATGCTGGTGCGCTCGGGGATCCGCCTGATCAAGTACTGGTTCTCGATCACCGACGAGGAACAGCAGCTCCGCTTCCTGATGCGCATCCACGATCCGCTCAAGCAATGGAAGCTGAGCCCGATGGACCTCCAGTCGCGCGTGCGCTGGGAAGCCTACACCAAGGCCAAGGAAGACACCTTCGCCCGCACCAACATTGCCGAGGCGCCGTGGTTCATCGTCGAGGCCACCGACAAGAAGCGCGCCCGCCTGAACTGCATCCAGCACCTGCTCGACCAGATCCCCTATGCGGAGGTCGACCACGACCGGATTACCCTCCCCGACCGTGTTTTCAACCCCGAGTACGAACGAAAGGTCCTGCCGCAAGAATTGTACGTTCCGAAGCGATACTGAGCGCGCGCAGGACGAGGAGCCTCGGGAGCGCCGGGACGCGTAGCCCGGATGCAGCGAAGGCGAAATCCGGGATCAACCTCTCCGCGGCACCCTGTGGCATGGTCAACTATCGCCGCGCGCGCGTCCCCGGTGCCGCCTGCTTC
>DAIQPV010000118.1:0-8633 GCA_036787145.1 Rhodospirillales bacterium | reverse complement strand
CACAACCGCGATCCGCAGGGCATCGAGCCGCTGGTCGATCCGCTGACCGGCGCCACCGTCCCCAGCCCCGGCTACAGCCCCGGGCGTTTCTTCGGCATCGATGCCGGCCGGCTCGATCCGGAGTGGTACCATCAGGACGGCTTCATCATGGGCGGCGACTGGGAGAGCCAGTGGCCGCTGCAGCAGAAGCACATGGCCGGCGACTGCATCGACCTGGCCACCGAGCGGCAGAACGTCAAGGACTACATCGTCGGCTCGATCAACCGGTACCTCGACATGGGTGTCGATGCCCTGCGCCTCGACACCGTCAAGCACGTCGAACGCGGCAACCTGCTCGAGTACGTCAACGCCTGGAAGGCGCACAAGCCGGGGCTGTTCGTCTTCGGCGAGAACCTGGTCAAGGGCTACGGCTGGGGCGACATGGGCGGCGGCGACAACGGTCCCTCGCCGATCCGGCCGTGGTGGTACACGCGGCTCGGCGACGATCCGCGCGATCCAAACTCCGGCGGCGATTCCGGCTTTGCCGTGCTCGATTTCGGCCTGTTCTCGTCGTTCCGCGACAACGTCTCGCGCGGCCACTACCAGGGCATCGCCCAGGCGATGTCGATGGACTGGATCTACGGCGATCCGTCGACGCTGATCACCTTCCTGCAGAACCACGACGTCGGCCCTGACAACGACTTCCGCGACCGCTTCCGCGGCGAGGACTGGATGGCGGCGGCCGCCTATAACGTGCTGTGGACGGTGCGCGGCATCCCCTGCCTCTACTACGGCGAGGAGATCGCGTTCATGCGCGGCGCCCCGCAAGACGTCGTCGGCAACAACGACACGCTGGACCAGACCGGCCGCGCCTACTTCGGCGATCACATCAGCGACGAGCGCATCGCCGAGACGCAGGGGCACCCGCTCTATCGCCACATCAAGCGCCTCAACCAGATCCGCCACGCCGTCCCGGCGCTGCAGAAAGGCCGCACCGACCACTTCTCCGAGTGGGGCTCCGGCATCAGCTTCGCGCGGGACTGGAATGACGGCGAGAGTTATGTCGTCGTCGGCCTCGCCATCGGCTCCGACCAGAACATCACCGTCGGCGGCATCCGCAACGGTCGTTACGTCGATGCCATCACCGGCGGCGTCATCGACGTCGGCGACGGCTCGATCTCGTTCGGCGTTCGCCCGGTGTCCGCCGGCATCTGGGTGCTGAACGGCCCCGGCAAGATTGGCGAGGACGGAGAGTGGTTGCGGTAGGTCGGCCCTCACCCCGACCCCTCTCCCGCTTGGGGGAGAGGGAGGGGCCCGCGCCAGCGGGAGGGTGAGGGAGCTCCTTTCGTGGCCTCCCCCCACCAGTGGATCGCTTTGCCTTCGCTCGCGATGACAGCCGTTGGCAGATCGGCGAAGACGGCGCCGATTCAGCCGGTCAGTGTGCCCTTTGGCGGAGAACGCAGGTCTTAAGGGTTGGGCCCGGCGCCGCATTTACAGAACACTTACGTTTCGCCGGTATGCTTCGGAGTGTGCCACATCGCAAATCGCGACTTCTGGAGACTTTGAATGCCGGCGACTGAATGGGTCGATACCCTCTCCATCATTCTTGCCGCTGCGGCTGCCGTCTTTTCATTGATGGTGCTTCTGCGCGCCAGCGGAAGTGACCGTCGTCAGCTCACGCAGGAAATTGTGTCCCGGATGTTTCGTGACGAAGCGGACAGAATCAGATCGTCGGCAGAGGAACACGCTCGTGGTCTGCGTCAGGAGTTGTCGGAAAACGTTCGAGGATTCCAAGACGCATCGATCCGGATCTTTCGCGAATTAAGCGATGGCCTTAGCGCACAAATCGCAGCATTCGGCGATCGCCTGGACGTTGGCATCCGGATGATCGATGAAAGAACAACTGGGATTGGCATTAAATTTGATGACGAAACCACAAAGATCGCCGAAGAAGCCAATCGTCAGTGGAACCGTCTCCATCACACTTTGGCAACGAAGTTTGATGAAATTACAACGAAACAAGCTGGTGCCGCCAAGGAGCTTCGTGAGGAAATGAGCAGCAGTTTCCGTCAGCTCGGCTCCAGCGTGGGCGAGACTCTGAATCACCTGAGCTTGCAGCAAAAGGAGCGCCTTGAAAACGTGACAGCGGCCCTCGGCTCCTTGACGGAGCGGCAGGAAAAGGCTCAGGAAGCCTTGAGAGGGGCTGTAGAAGGAAGGTTGGATGTCATCCGCAGCGAGAACGCCGCTAAACTCGACGAAATAAGGGCAACTGTAGATGATAGGTTGCAGACGACTTTGGAATCTAGACTCGGTGAGTCTTTCAATCGAGTCGTCGAACAACTTGAACGTGTTTATAAGGGCATTGGAGAGATGCAAACCCTGGCAGCCGGAGTGGGAGATCTTAAGAAGCTCTTATCGAATGTCAGAGTACGCGGCACATTTGGCGAAGTTCAACTAGCTATGTTGCTGGAGCAATTCCTTTCGCCCGAGCAAATACTAAAGAACGTACAAATTAAAGACCATACTCAAGAGCGTGTGGAGTTCGCGATACGGCTGCCTGGGAGAGACGGAGAAGGGGAAGTCCTGTTGCCAATTGATGCGAAATTTCCCCAGGAAGATTGGGAGCGCTTGGCGGCCGCCTCTGATGCCGGTGATACAGATAAGGTGGCGGATGCCAGCAGGGCGCTGGAGAACCGCATCAAATGTTTCGCTAAATCTATCAGAGAGAAATACATATCACCTCCAAAGACGACGGACTTCGCCATTCTGTTTCTTCCAACCGAGAGTCTCTATGCCGAAGTTCTTCGCCGTCCCGGTTTCTTTGAGCAATTGCAACGAGAGTATCATGTTACACTAGCGGGGCCGACCACCTTTACTGCTCTTCTCAATGCTTTACAGGTCGGCTTCCGGTCGCTTGCAATCGAGAAGCGCTCCAGCGAAGTTTGGCAAATTCTGGGTGCTGTTCGAACTGAGTTCGGCAAATACAATGAGGTTGTTGATCGTCTCTCAAAGCAACTGAACACCGCCGCGAAATCCGTGAGCGATCTCGGAGTTCGGACGCGCGCGATGGACCGCAAGCTGCGTGATGTCGAACGCCTGCCGGAAGAAACAACCAAGATGATCTTGGACTCTCAGCTCCGCGCTGGCAGCGAATCGGAAGACGACGAGTCGATCGCAGCATGAAACAATAGAAGAGGGCATCCACGCTTCTCG
The DNA here is from genome assembly GCA_036787145.1 of Rhodospirillales bacterium. Lineage (GTDB taxonomy): Bacteria > Pseudomonadota > Alphaproteobacteria > Rhodospirillales > Defluviicoccaceae > Defluviicoccus. The sequence goes on along the minus strand of DAIQPV010000118.1, from coordinate 5,441 downwards.
GAATGGGCTTCAGCATCAGCTTCGCGCGGAAGGGACGCCAACGATATGGGCGATCCGTCGCGCCAGCCGGTCGCGCGCCCCGGTGCGATCCGCGACCGGGGCGTCGCCGCCCGCGCTGCCGTCGAGGCGGGACCATTCCGGATGATATCGCGCTTCCGCGATCTCGTCCGGCAGCGGCGCCGAGATCCAGGGGCTGCGGGCCGCTTCGGCCTCGCCCGTCAGCCGCAGCTTGTCCTGGCTGGCATGGCCGCGGCGCAGCAGTGCGGCGGCCAGATCCAGTTGGCGGGCCGCCAGCAGCCGCAGCGTCTCATCGGCGACCCGCAGCTCGGTGAAGCCCTGGAAGACGTCGACCAGCCGGCGGCCGTGGCTGCCGAGACTGCTCCACAGGGCCCCCAGCGTTGCGCCCAGCGCGGCCGCCGCCCCCAGCGTCAGGCCGCCGGCCAGAGCGTCGATGGCGAGACCGGCCGCCGCGCCGGCCGCCGCCCCGGAACCCGCGCGAATGCCGAACTCCCGCAGGCTGGCCGGGCTGAACAGGTCCGATCCCCACTTTCCACCGCTGATCGGCAGTGCGTCGTCGGCCGCATATTCGGCGCCATCGAAACGGAACAGATCGAGCAGGGCATTGACACACTGCTGCTCGCGCTCGCGGACCAGCCGCTTGAGCCGTTCCAGGCTTTCGTCCCGCTCGTCAATCTGCTGTTCCGGCACCAGCAGACGGCACGCGGCAACGTCGATCAGCAGGTCGGCCAGCATTTCGGAGGCGGCCTGAACAAGGCCGTCCCGCTGCCGCTGGCGCTCGGCGATCAGCGCGTTCAGGGTCGGCCGGAACGGATCGAGCAGCGTGCGCATCTTCTCGAAGAGCCGCTGCTCGCTGGTTTCGTCGAGCACGACGGTATCGAACTCGGCGACCGCATGCATGTTGATGCGCGCCAGATGTTCGCGCCATTCCGCCGTCCGCGCCTCGTCGCTGGCAGTGAAGTTCAGCACCGGCACTACCGGCCGGGCGCAGCGCCCGAGGATCTCCAGTTCGTCGCGATGCTTCCCCAGGACCCGGTCCCGCGCATCGACCACATAGAGGGCCACATCGCTCGCCAGCACCTGGCGGATCGCCTTTGCCTCCTGGCTGAACGGCCCGCCGGCGGGCTCGGCAAGAAACTCGCGGATGACGTCGATCCAGTCGCAGCGGCGATCGCCGCGCAGGCTTTCCAGATGTTCCAACAGCCCCATCGGATCTTCGAGCCCGGGCGTGTCGTAAAGTTCGACGAGCGGGGCGCCATCGACCAGCAAAACCGTTCCCTCCACGTGCCGCGTCGTCGCCGGCCGGTTGGAGACCTCGCCGAAGCGGGCATCGCGCGTCAGGGTGCGGACGAGCGACGTCTTGCCGGTGTTGGTGTGGCCGACCACCGCCACGACCAGCTTCGGAGGCCCGCCCGCCGCGTTCTTCATGCTTCGCCTCCTTCGATCGCCAGGGCGGCGTCGAACCGGGTTCGCAGATCGTCCAGCCACGCGCGGACGGCCGCGGCATCGGCAAGCGGACGGTGTTCTTCCTCGTCGCCCACCGCCGCATCGAGAACCCGGCCGATCGTCGTCTCGTCCCTCCCCTGGAGTTCCAGCAGCATGGCGAACAGCGACGCGGCATCGACGGCGGCGGTGAAATCAGGCCTCTCGCCGGCTTCCCCGGCGGCGTCCTTCCCCGCGTCGCGCTTGGGCAGCAGGGCCGTCAGCGCCGCCCCCAGGCCGGCCCAAGCGGGCAGCGCGGCGATAGCTGCCGGTGCCAGCAGGCCCGCGGCGGCAACGCACGCCAGCGCGCCTCCGGCGGCCCCCGCGGCGAGCCAGCGCGGGTCCAGACGGAGTCGCACGGGCAACAGGCCGATCACCCGGTCCGCCGCCGTGGTCAGGCTCTCCGCCGGCTTGGCCAGGTCCCAGGAGCGGATACGCAGCAGGCTTTCCCATGCGCTCCCCCCACCTTCCTCCGCATCCCAGAGGCGGGCGATGGCCCGATGCAGTTCCGCGCGCGCCGCGGCATCCGGCTCTTTCCGCCAGCCGGACGCGTGGTCGACGATGAGATCGAAAGCCTGCCCGAGATGGCGCCCGGAATGAGGCTGCGGCGGGGTCCCGACGTCGCTGGTCGGGCCAAGCTGCCGCGCCAGGCGGCGGCGGCTGTCCGTGGTCAGGTGATCGAGATCGACGTCGATCACCTGAGCCGGCGCGATGCCGGCATTGACGGCGAGCTGCCGCCAGTCGGCAATCCGTTGTTCCACCTCGCCCAGCGGCGATCGCTCGCGCAGGCGCTGACCCTGCGTCGCCAGCAGGAGGACGGGCGCCCGGCTGGCCTTGACAACGGTGCTGATGAAAGCCGCCGTGCCGCGATCGGGCGTGGCGGCAAGAGAGCAGACGATGGCGACCGCCTTCGGCGCTGGGTCTGCCGATGCCATGCGTTCGACGACGCGCTGGCGATCACCGCGATCTTCGGCGAACCCCATGTCCCGCCAGTCGATGCCGGGGATGGCGGGCGGCCACCCTTCTTGCGGGGGTTCTACTTCCAGCCCGACGATGGCGATCGGCCCCGGCCCGTCGATGACCGTCGCCGGCGCCACCGGACGGCCTTCCTCGGCGATGGCAGGCTCCTCCTTATCGACGACGCCGACCGGCCGGGCGAAGGCCACGAGACGCCCCTGCAGGCGCGCAAACCCCGGCCTGGTCAGATCAAGACGATATCCCGCGCGAGCGCGGATCAGCGCGACCGCGGTGACACACAGTGCTAGTCCGCGCGGCACCAGGCCATAGACGATGAGACAGCCGACCAGAAGCTCGCCCCAGCTCGCTCTTCCCGCAAAGAGCTGGCCAGCACCGGTGCGCCGGCTCGCAGCAATCTGCTCCGGGTCGGGAACGCTGAATCCCAGCGCGTCCACCGGTGCGGCGATGATGCGGGCGATCGTCACGTACGCGCGTTCCGACAGGATCGTCGTCTCCCAGGAGAAATCGTACTGCCGCGTGCCCAGCAACAGCAGCAGTGCGCCGAGGCAGCCGACGAGATAGGCCAGCCACAGGGAGTGGCTGATCGCGCTCAGCAGCCACCGTCCGATGGTTGGGCCGGCCAGCACCTCGCCCGAGGCGCGCAGTGCCACCAGCTCCACCGGTCCGCTATGGAGCCAGCGGGTAAAGCGGCGTCCCAGCCGCAGCACCAGGCTGCCGAGCAGACTGGCGGCGGCGCTGCCCGGCTGAAAGACGACGACGATCAGCCAAACCACCAGCATAAGCGTGTGCAGGCCGAGAAGGCTGACGAGCGCCAGGAAGAAATTGACAGATCCCTCCCCGTAGGCGCCGAGAACCAGCCGCGCGGCACCGGCACCGGCGACAAGCGCGCCGACGAGTGCCGCGGCAAACGCTGCCTGAGTTGCAGAGCGCAGATGGGCCAGCGCCCTCTGCAGCGCCGGCGCCACGGACAGGCTGCGCGCCCGTTCCACGATCCGGCTTTCGAGATCCCCGGCAGAGGCGCAAGCGCGCTCGTCCGCCGAGGGCTCATGCATCGGGGCTCCGCGGGCTTCCTCATGCACCCGCACCGCTTCGGCCAGGAGGCGCGCCGCAAAGCCGGTGGTCTGCCGCGGGGCGCTGTCGGGGTGTGTGACTTCGTTCGGCATGATGCGAGGCTGGCCGGGTGCGTTGCGATTGAAAGTCGATGCGACTGTGCGCAACTCCCCACCTGTCGTGCAATCGAATCCTTCACCCCCATGGTCCCGGCCATCGCTAATCTGTTGACTCCAGCCGATCGGACGCCCTCAAACTGGCGGTGGTCCGGCGCCGCCGCTGCTATTCCCCCTGCCCAGGAACGATGATGCCCGCAGAACCCCGATCCTCCGGCTGGGTCGCCTTCCGCCATCGCGACTTCACCCTTTACTGCCTCGCCCGGCTGCTGTCGGCGACCGCCCTGCAGATGCAGACGGTGGCGATCGGATGGCTGGTGTACGATCGCACCTCGAACCCGCTGGCGCTGGGCCTGGTGGGGCTCGCCGCCTTCCTGCCGGCGATTGGGTTTGCATTGATCACCGGACATGTCGCCGACCGCTTCGATCGGCGGACCGTCCTCCTCGGCTGTTACGCGCCCACCATCGCCGCCTCGTGTGGGCTGTTTCTGTGGCTTGCTGGAGGGGGACAGGCGATCTGGCCGATATTCGTCCTCACCGTCCTGTTCGGCACCACCCGCGCCTTCGCCAACCCCGCGGGCCAGGCGCTGGTGCCCAACCTCGTGCCGCTGGAGCAGCTCGGCAACGCCGTCGCGTGGAACTCTTCGGCCTGGCAGACGGCGACGATCGCGGGGCCAGCGCTGGGCGGGCTGCTGTATGCGTTCGGCGGCACGGTCGTTTTCGCAGTCTCGGCCGCCCTGTTCACCATCACCTTCGTCCTGATCGCCTGTATTCGGTACCGCAAAGCGAAGGGCGTGGTCGAAAAGGCGACCTGGGAGACGCTTATCGCCGGAGTACGCTTCATCCGGCAGAAGCAAGCGATCCTCGGCGCCATTTCACTCGATCTGTTTGCCGTGCTGCTCGGGGGTGCCACGGCCCTTCTGCCGATCTATGCCCGCGATATCCTCGTCGTCGGCCCGGCGGGGCTTGGCCTGCTGCGCTCCATGCCGGCGATCGGCGCGGCCTCGACCGCGCTGTTTCTCGCCTGGCGCCCACTCGAACGCCGCACTGGCCGGCGGATGTTCCAGGCGGTCGCGGTCTTCGGCCTGGCCACCGTCGGCTTCGGTCTGTCGCGCAGCCTGGTCTTGTCGCTGCTGCTGCTGTTCGGGATGGGAGCGGCGGACATGGTGAGCGTGTTCATCCGGCAGACGCTGGTGCAGATCGACACGCCGGATGCGATGCGGGGCCGCGTCTCGGCGGTGAACAGCGTCTTCATCGGCGCGTCGAACGAACTCGGCGAATTCGAATCCGGCACGCTTGCCTGGCTGATCGGCACCATCCCTGCGGTCGTCGTCGGCGGCCTCGGCACGCTGCTGGTGGCAGCGCTATGGGCGCGCTGGTTCCCTGAGCTGCGCAACCGCGACCGGCTCGTCTCGTAGCTCTTCGGCGGGCTCGTTGGCCCCGGCCCGGTCCCACATCAGCCTGGGATCAAAGCACAGCGCCGCCAGCATGGTCAGCACGACGACGCAGGCGAACGCCAGGATCCCAACGTCGGGCAGGATGTTCGCCAGCGAACCCAGCTGCACCAGCGCCACGAGAATGGTGATGACGAAGACATCGACCATCGACCACCGACCGACGAGCTCATTCAGGCGATAGATCAGGGTCCGGTCCCTCAGGCGCCAGCGCGAGCGGGTGTGAACCGAGATCACCAGCCAGCTCATGCTGATCAGCTTGAGCATCGGCACCAGGACACTGGCGGTAAACACGATCAACGCCAGAGGCCACATGTCGGCCGCGATCAGCTCCATGACGCCG
>DAIQPV010000117.1:0-8638 GCA_036787145.1 Rhodospirillales bacterium | reverse complement strand
GTCTTCATTGTGCTGGCCACGGGAATTCGCTGGTACGCGGCGATCTGTGATCCGCGGCCGGATTTGGCGATGCCGGCTCGTCGTGTGCGCCTGCCCTACGTGTGGTGGTGGTAAGAGGCGCCTGAGAACGAGCGTTGGCGTTGCATAGAGACACCGTCGTCGCTGCCGCGCCTTTGTCGGTTGCCGGGGGCACGTGACGAACCAAAGGGAATTGGGGGCCATGGTTGCGTCATTCGAGAGTTGGCGTCGGGTCAGGGTCGTTGCGCTGCTTGTCGGCAAGAGGATCGACCTTCGCCCGCTCTACCGCACTGACAGCCTCGCGGTCGCGCCGCTCGCCATTCCCGCCGGCGAACGGGGGATGGCCGTCCTCTTCCGGTATGGCGCGGTTGTGATGTTCAATCTTCAGGTCGTGGAAGAGGCTGCCTTCCTGCTGAACCTGAAAGGCTTCATCGGCGACGAACTGGCAGAAGCCGAGCGGGAAGTCGCCGAAATCGCGGTCGAGCCGGACGCCGATGAGCGGGTAGACGTCTCCGGCATCATCCGGCTGCGGCAGATAACGTCCGACCGGCTTGTGGTGGTCGCCGATGTGCTGGCAAAAAGCGTCAGCCTCGCCTGGGACGAAGCCCGGGTTGCCCGCGTCTTCGATCGGATCGAACCGGTTGCCGAGGCCCTGCAGAAAGAGCGCGGCGGCCGTGTCGTGGCCCGCCAGTTGCTGGACCACATCGGCGATGTGCTGATCACCCAGCACCGGATGGTCGGGCGTGTCGAGGTTGCGGAGAAGCCTGAGTTGCTCTGGGACCGGCCAGAGCTGGAGCGGTTATATCTGCGGCTTCAGGAAGAATATGAACTGCCGGAGCGCGACCGGGCGCTGACCCGCAAGCTTGATCTGATCGCCCAGACGGCCTCGACGGCTCTCGGTCTGTTGCAGGCTAAGCGGAGCCTGCGGGTTGAATGGTATATCGTGCTGCTGATCGTCTTCGAAATTATCCTCACTCTCTACCAGATGTTCATCGCCCGCTTCCTGTGAATGAGCTGTGCTGCTGGTGGCAGCAGCCCCGGCCGGGGGATGAAACGATCCCGATTTGGGTTCACAATGCGGCTTAGATGCGTTTACAAAGGGAGACGTTCTGGCGGACGCGCATAAGGAAAACAGGAGGCTCGATGAACGGCGGGACAATTTTCAAGAGCATCGCCATGGCGGGAGCCGTGGCTGCGTTGGTCGGGGCTTCGGGCCGTCTGGCGCTGGCCGGGCCGACTCTGGATGCGGTCAAGGCGCGCGGTGACGTCGTCTGTGGTGTGCACACCGGCCTTTATGGGTTCGGCGCGCCGGACGATAAGGGCGCATGGAAGGGCATCGACATCGATATTTGCCGCGCCGTCGCGGCAGCGGTGCTGGGAGACGACAAGAAGGTCAAATACGTGCCCCTGAGCGCGCAGGCCCGGCTGACCGCCGTGCAATCCGGCGAAGTCGACCTGCTGTCGCGCAACACCACCTGGACGCTGACGCGGGATACCGCCAACGGCCTGAACTTTACCGGCGTGAACTACTACGACGGTCAGGGATTCATGGTGGCGAAGAAGCTCGGGGTCAGCAGCGCCAAGGACCTTTCCGGCGCCACCGTGTGCGTGCAGACGGGCACCACCACGGAGCTCAACCTCGCCGATTATTTCCGCGCCAACAAGATGGACCTGAAGCCGGTCACCATCGAAAAATATGAGGAAGTCACCGGAGCCTTCCTGGCCGGGCGTTGTGATGCCATTACCTCCGATGCGTCCCAGCTTGCCGCCATCCGCGCCAACGATACGCCCAATCCGGCCGACTTCGTGATCTTGCCCGAGCTGATCTCGAAGGAGCCGTTGGGGCCGTCGGTCCGCCAGGGCGACGATCAATGGTTCGATATCGTCAAATGGGCGCTGTTCGCGATGATCGACGCCGAGGAGCGCGGCCTGACCTCCGCTAACGTCGAAGCCGGGCTGAAGAGCCCCGATCCGAACGTGCAGCGGCTGCTGGGTGTCACCGGGGACCTCGGCAAAGGCATGGGTCTCGACAACAAGTGGGCCTACAACATCATCAAGCTGGTGGGGAATTACGGCGAATCCTTCGAACGAAACGTCGGCATGGACTCGAAGCTGCAGCTGTCCCGTGGACTGAATGCCCTTTGGACCAAGGGTGGGCTGATGTACTCGCCGCCAGTGCGCTGAGGACGGAGTTCGGGGCGGCGACCGGCCGATGGCAGCGCCCAGGACCCCAACCGCAACCGCCGCGGGGACACGAGCCGCCTGGTGGAATGACAGACGCGTCCGCGGCATTCTCTACCAGGTGCTCGTTCTCGGCGGCGTTCTCCTGCTGATCGCCTATCTGGTCTCCAATACCCTGGAGAACCTGGCGAGCCGCAACATCGCCACCGGCTTCGGGTTTCTCGGGCGCGAGGCGGGCTTCGGGGTCAGCGAGACCGTCATCGAGTACAGCCCCGCCGATACCTATCTCAGGGTGCTGGTCGTCGGTCTTCTGAACACCCTCAAGGTCGCCCTGATTGGCATCGTGCTGGCGTCGATCGTCGGCACCCTGGCGGGCGTCGCCCGCCTGTCGCGCAACTGGCTGGTGGCACGGTTTGCCACGATCTACGTGGAGGGGCTTCGCAACATCCCGGTGCTGTTGCAGCTCTTCTTCTGGTACTCGCTCATCACCGAGGCGCTGCCCGGCCCGCGTCAGGCGCTCAATCCTCTCCCCGGCGTGTACCTCTCGGCGCGCGGGCTGAAGCTGCCGGAGCCGGTGTGGCAGACCACCCACCTCTGGATGGGCATCGCGTTTGTCCTGGGCGTCGCCGGCGCATGGTTGATCGGCCGCTGGGCAAAGCAGCGGCGCGAGCGGACCGGACAATTGTTCCCGACATTCCAGGTGGGCGCCGCGCTGATCATCGGACTGCCGGTTCTTGCCTGGCTGGCAGGGGGCGCCCCCATCGGGATGAATGTTCCCGAGCTGAAAGGCTTCAACTTTGCCGGCGGCCTGACGGTCACCCCTGAGTTCGCCGCTCTTCTCGTCGGCTTGGTGTTGTACACCGGAACCTTCATTGCCGAAATCGTCCGCGGCGGCATCCTGGCGATTGCTCATGGCCAGACCGAGGCCGGCCTCGCGCTCGGCTTATCGCGGGGCCAGGTGCTGCGCCTGATCGTGCTGCCGCAGGCGCTGCGGATCATCATTCCGCCGCTGACCAGCCAATACCTGAACCTCACCAAGAACTCGTCCCTGGCCGTCGCCATCGGCTTTCCCGATGTGGTGAGCACGGCAAATACGGCGATCAATCAGACGGGGCAGGCGGTGGAGGGCATCGCGGTCATCATGGCGGTCTTCCTCACCATCAGCCTGTCAATCTCGACCTTCATGAACTGGTACAACCGGCGCATCGCGCTCAAGGGGGGCCGCTAGTGGCACGGCCTTTCGAGGAACAGCCGGACGAGATCTTCTCCCGCGAGGAGGAGCCGATCGAGCCGCACGTGCGGCCGCCCGAGCACCCCGCTTCACCCAGCCTCGGCGCGCTGATCCTCGACTGGTCGAAAAAGAATCTGTTCTCCAGCGTCCCGAACACGCTGCTTACCTTGTTGTGCGCATGGGTGTTGTGGGAAACGCTGCCGCCCCTGATCAACTGGGCTTTCATCGGCGCGGTCTGGGGTCCGGCCGATCCTGCCGTCTGCCGCGAGGCAAGCGGAGCCTGCTGGGCGCTGATTGCCGAGAAGCACCGGTTCATTCTCTTCGGCCTCTACCCGTGGGACGAGCAGTGGCGGCCGCTGCTGGCGATGGCCGTGTTCATCGTGGCGCTGGCGCTCACCTGCTATCCGGGATTCTGGCGACCGTGGCTGCTGGGGCTGTGGGCCATCGTCCTGCCGCTGAGTGCCGTGCTGATGTGGGGGGGCGTCTTCGGCCTGACGTTCGTCGACAACACCCAGTGGGGCGGCTTGCCGCTGACATTGATCCTGTCGGTGGTGGGCATGGTCCTTTCTTTTCCCCTGGCCATTCTGCTGGCGCTGGGCCGGCGGTCCGACCTTCCGGCCATCCGCGCCGTCTGCGTCGGCTTCATCGAATTTGTCCGCGGCGTGCCGTTGATCAGCGTGCTGTTCATGGCGTCCGTGATGTTCCCTCTGTTCCTGCCGCAGGGGGTGACCATAGACAAGCTGCTGCGCGCTCAGGTCGGCATCATTCTGTTTACCGCGGCCTATCTGGCGGAGGCGGTCCGCGGCGGCCTGCAGGCGGTGCCGCGCGGACAATACGAAGCGGCGGACGCGCTGGGGCTCGGCTACTGGAAGAAGATGGGGCTGATCATCCTGCCGCAAGCCCTCAAAATCTCCATCCCGCCGCTGGTCAATCAGTTCATCAGCATGTTTAAGGACACGTCGCTGGTGATCATCATCGGCCTGTTCGACCTGCTGACAACGGCGAAGACGGCGGTCACCGACCCGCAGTGGCGTCCGTTCTTCATCGAAAGCTACACTTTCGTTGCGTTGATCTACTTCAGCTTCTGCTTCTTCATGTCGCGCTACAGCCAGTTCCTGGAGCGCCGCATGGAAACCGGACACCGCCGCATCTAGGAGACGATCCGCCGTGGCCCAGCAACCGCAATCGCAGCCACAACCGACCGCCGGAACCGACGTCGCCATCGGCCTCGACAGGGTCAACAAGTGGTACGGCGCCTTCCACGTTCTGCGCGACGTCTCGCTGACCATCCGGCGCGGCGAACGGTTCGTCGTGTGCGGGCCGTCGGGTTCCGGTAAATCCACGATGATCCGCTGCGTCAACGCCCTCGAAGAGCACCAGGAGGGGCGGATCGTCGTGGACGGCATCGAGTTGACCCGCGACGTGCGCACCGTCGAGCGCATCCGTCGCGAGGTCGGCATGGTGTTCCAGCAGTTCAACCTGTTCCCGCACCTGACCGTGCTGGATAATCTCACCCTGTCGCCGACCTGGGTGAAGCGCGTCCCCAAGAAGCAGGCGATCGCGACCGCCATGGAGTACCTGGAGCGGGTGCACATTCCCGAACAGGCGCACAAGTACCCGGGCCAGCTTTCCGGCGGCCAGCAGCAGCGCGTGGCCATTGCCCGCGCGCTGTGCATGAAGCCGCAGATCATGCTGTTCGACGAGCCCACCAGCGCGCTCGATCCGGAGATGATCAAGGAGGTGCTGGACGTCATGGTGGAATTGGCGCAGGCGGGCATGACAATGATCTGCGTCACCCATGAGATGGGCTTTGCCAAGACCGTCGCGGACACCGTCGTGTTCATGGACCGGGGCCAGGTGGTGGAAATGGCACCCCCGGAGACGTTCTTCACCGCGCCCAAGTCCGACCGGACCCAGAAATTCCTCAGCCAGATCCTGAAGCATTGATCCGCCGGGCGCGTCGCGGCGGCGCGAGAACTGCGGGGGCCTGATCAGCCCCCGCTTGGGATCAGCTTGCGCTGGTCGTCCTGACCTGCTCCATCATGTCGGTGAAGCGTCGGAACAGGTAATGGCTGTCCTGCGGACCGGGCGAGGCCTCGGGGTGGTACTGAACGGAGAAGGCGGGGGCACCCTCGACGCGCAAGCCTTCGTTGGTCTCATCGAACAGCGAGACGTGAGTTTCGACGATCCCTGGCGGCAGGCTGTTGCGGTTCACGGCAAAGCCGTGGTTCTGGCTGGTGATCTCCACCTGGCCGGTCTCGATGTCCTTCACCGGATGATTGGCGCCCCGATGTCCGAGCGACAGCTTGTAGGTCGTGGCACCGACCGCCAGCCCCAGCATCTGGTGGCCCAGGCAGATGCCGAAAACGGGGACGCGGCGCGCCAGCAGCTCCCGGATGACCGGTACCGCATAGATACCCGTCGCCGCCGGATCTCCCGGCCCGTTCGACAGAAACACCCCATCCGGCTTGTGCCGCATCACGTCCTCGACCGAGGCGTCGCCGGGAACCACGGTGACGCGGCAGCCGGCCGACGCAAGGCAGCGCAGAATGTTGCGCTTGGCGCCGTAGTCAATGGCGACCACGTGCCAGCGGGGCTCCTGCAGCCGACCGTAGCCCGCGCCCAGCGCCCAGCGCGTTTCTTCCCACGCATAGGTTTGCCGGCACATCACTTCTTTCGCCAGGTCGGTTCCTTCCAGGCTCGGCCACCGCTCGGCCATAAACCGGAGCGCGGCCACGTCGATCGTCTCGCCGGGGCTGTACATGAGCGTGCCGCGGGGCGCGCCACCGTCGCGGATGCGCCGGGTCAGGCGCCGCGTATCCACATGCGTAATCGCGACGAGATTGTGCGTCTTCAGCCAGTGGGAGAAATTCTGGGTGGATCGCCAGTTCGACGGTGCTGTGATCGGAGCGCGGAGAACGCAGCCGCGCGCCGCCGGCGTCAGCGTTTCGACATCCTCAGGGTTGGTGCCGACGTTACCGATGTGCGGAAACGTGAACGTGACGATCTGGCCGGCGTAGGATGGATCCGTCAGGATTTCCTGATAACCGGACATCGCGGTGTTGAAGCAGATCTCACCGATGGCAACACCAACGGCGCCGGCTCCCCGGCCCCAGAAAACGCTGCCGTCCTCCAGCACAAGAGCAGCGTCGGGGCGAACGCCGGCCTCTGAACCCTCCGCTTGCGGGTCCTCAACCACGGCTTCCTCGCCACCCGAATTCTCGATCAAGGGCATCTCCGGTTCCTGGCATCGGCGCCTGCGGCACTGCGGTACGGCCGGGCCGGCTCTTCTTTCATGCAAGTAAGCAAGCAGGAAGGGTCCGTCAAGCCTTTATAAAACAAGAGTTCGTTGGATTTGCTGAAGTTTTTTGCGATGACGAAACGATGCTTGATGCCTACACTAAAGGTCTGACAGCAGCGGATGAACGGGATGCCGATCTTGCGGACACGTCTCGACGAGAGTCTGAAGGACGCGATGCGCGCGCGCGACGCTTGCGCGACGTCGACGATGCGGTTGATCCTGGCTGCCCTGAAGGACCGGGATATTGCCGAGCGCGGCAAAGGCAATCCCGCCGGGCTGAGCGACGAGCAAATCCTGGGGATGCTGCGTGCGATGATCAAGCAGCGCCAGGAAAGCATCCGCCTTTACGAGCAGGGTGGCCGATCGGAGCTGGCGCAACAGGAGGCCAATGAGATTGAGGTGATCCGGCAGTTTCTGCCGGCACAGATGACGGCGGAAGCTGTCGAAGACGCGGTCTCGGCGGTCATCAAGGAGGCCGGAGCGGCGACGCTGAAGGACATGGGCCGGGTGATGGCGACGCTGAAAGAGCGCTATCCCGGCCAGATGGATTTCGCCCAGGCGGGCGCGCTGGTCAAGGCACGGCTCTCGTGATTGCCGCGGGATCGGCGACCACGGTGCGCCGGCGCCGGAGGAGCAGCGGGCAGAGGCGCGGGTGAGTCTGCCGCAGGGGTTTCTGGACGAACTGAAGGCCCGCATCGGAATTGCCGAGGTCATCGGCAAGCAGGTAAGGCTTGTCCGGCGGGGCCGCCAGTATACCGGCCTGTGCCCGTTCCACGGGGAGAAAACGCCCTCGTTTCACGTCTGGGATGATCACTACCATTGCTTCGGCTGCGGCGCGCACGGCTCGGTCATCGATTTCGTGATGCAGTCCGAAAAGGTGGGCTTCCGCGAGGCGGTCGAGCGTGTCGCCCTGCTCGCCGGCCTGGCCATGCCGCAGGAAACCCCCGAGGAGCAGGCCCGCGAGCGCAAGCGCGGCGCGCTGGTCGATGTGCTGGAGGCGGCCGCCCGCTATTTTTGCCGCATGCTGCGCATGCCGGACGGCCGCCAGGCGCTCGATTACCTGCGACGGCGAGGGCTTTCCGATGCGACCATCCAGCGGTGGCGCCTGGGCTATGCTGCCGACAGCGGACACGCCCTCAGGGGGGGCTTGCAGCACGAAGGCATAGGGGAGGCGGCCCTGCTGGACGCGGGGTTGCTGGTGAATTCGGACGACCGGGGCCGCGCGGCTTACGACCGCTTTCGGGGCCGGGTAATGTTCCCGATTGCCGATCAGCGCGGTCGGGTTCTGGGTTTCGGCGGCCGGCTCATCGGGCCGGGCGAGCCGAAATACCTGAACTCGCCGGAGACAATGCTCTTTCAGAAGGGCCGCCTGCTGTACGGGATCGACCTTGCCGGGGAATCGGCGCGATCCGCCGGCTCCGTCATCGTCGTCGAAGGCTACATGGACGTGATCGGACTGGCGGAAGCCGGCTGGCCGAACGTGGTGGCGCCGCTGGGGACGGCGCTGACCGAAGAGCAGTTGCGGGCGCTGTGGGCGCTCGCCGCCGAACCTGTCCTGCTGTTCGATCCGGATGCGGCCGGCGAACGGGCGGCCCTGCGGGCAGCCGAACGGGCCTTGCCGCTGCTGAAGCCGGGGCTTGGACTGCGCATCGGCCTGCTGCGGGTCGATACCAGGGATGATCCCGACCGGGTCGCTTCCCGGTGGCCGGCCCAGGTCCTGCACCGGACGCTCCGGGAGGCGGCGCCGCTTTCCGAGTTCCTGTTCCGTCTTGAGAACAAGGGACGGCTGCACGCTCCCGCCGAAGAACGGGCCGCGCTCGAAGACCGGCTGCGCCGTCGCGCCGACACCATCCGCGATGCCACCGTGCGCGCGCACTTCCAGCGGGCCTTTCGCGAGCGATCCTGGC
>DAIQPV010000116.1:0-8687 GCA_036787145.1 Rhodospirillales bacterium | reverse complement strand
CTGAGGGTTGCGTGGCTCGGCCGAAAGCGCCCATCTCGAAAGGGATGCGGGATGGATCACGAGATATGAACGACGTGCGCGACAACCCGGCGGGTCCGGCGGAGCTGATCGACCTGCTGCGGGCCGAATTACCGGTGGCAACGGCGACGGTTTCCCTTGAGGGGCGGCGCTGTGGGCTCGTCATCATTGACGAGCAGAACGGCTTCGCCACCGTGGGTGCCGGCCCCCTCGCGCCTTCGGAGGCGAACGCGCAGATCAGCCGCATGATCGCCGAGACCGACCGGCTGGCGCGCGTCTTCGCTGAGCGCGGCCTGCCGATCGCGGTCTTTCTCGATTGGCATGCGACCGATCGGCCGGAACCGCCATACCCTTTGCACTGTCTCGCCGGAACGGCCGAGGCGGAGCTGGTGCCGGAGCTGTCCTGGCTTGAGCAGAGCCCGGCCGCAACGCTGCTGCGCGCCGACTGTATCAACGACTTCGTCGGCTCGATCGATCCCGCAACCGGTCGCAACGCCATCGTCGAATGGGTCATCGGCGAGACCCTCGACACACTGATCGTTGTGGGAATCTGCACGGATATCTGCGTCGCCGAGTTCGTCGCGACCATGCTGTCGGCGCGCAACCATGCGCTGATGCCGCCGCTGCGCGACATCGTCGTCTACGAGCCCGGCTGTGCGACCTACGATCTTCCCCGGGCTACGGCAGGCGCGCTCGGCCTGCCGGCGACGGCGGCGCATCCGCAAGCCGAAGCGCACCATCTCGGGCTCTGGATGATGGCATCGCGCGGTGCGCTGCTCGCCTCCGAGATCCGATGAAAGGTCGCCGCTTTTTCTTCTACGGCACCTTGATGGATTCGTCTGTCCGCCGGGCGGTCCTGGGCCGTTCCATCGATCGCAGTCGGCTGCAGCGGGCAGTGTTGCCCGGGTTCCGCCGCGTCTTTCGTCTTGGTGCGACGTATCCCGTGCTGATCGCCGACGCCGGCGGACGGGTGGACGGCATCCTCGCCTCCGGCCTGTCGCCCCACGACGTGGCGCGCCTGGTCAGGTATGAAGGCGCCGGATACCGGCTTTCGCAACGGCCCGTTCAGCGACCGGGCGGCAAGACGACCCTGGCCTGCCTCTTTCTGCCGGAGACGGACACGATGGCCTCGTCCGTCCCCTGGCAATTCGACGGATGGCGCCGGCGCTATCGTGCCCGCTTTCTCCAGGGCATCGGCCAGCATCGCACGGCAGACGTCGCTGATCGGCAAGCCTTCCGGGCGAGGGCTTCGGCAGACTCCTAGGACCGCGAGCCGCGTTCACCGTTGGATGCCACCCGCCGCTTGGAATTAGCCGATGCCTTTGCGGTTTTCGCAGGCTTGGCGACCGCCGGCTTCGCTTGCGCGGCCGCAACCATCGCTTTTGGCTTGGCGGCGGGAAGCGAGCGAACCGCGCCACGGGCTGATCGGTCCTGAGCCTTCCTTCCCGCCGAGAGTTGCGCAACCGCTTTCGTGCTGGCAGTCGCCTTCGTGCCGGCGGGCATTCGCGCGGCGGTGACAGCGCTCCGCCGGGCAACACTGGCTTTGGTTGAGGAGCGGGCTTTGGTCGATGCGGACTTGGCGCGGCGATCTGCGGCCTTGCTCGCCACCACCGGCCGCGTCGCCCGTGTCGCCTCCCTGGAGGAGACCCGTCCGGCGCGGGCCACGCGTACCGGCATCGTTTCGGCGGCCGCCGCCGCTCGCACCGGCATCAGCGCCGCCAAGGCGGACGCCGGGCTCCGCGACTCGGGCTGCAGCTCGTCGTCCTGACCCTGCGCCACATAGATCGGACCGCCAACAAAGGCCTGATCCAGAAGGCTGGTCATGATGGCGGTGCGGTTGCCTGAAGACCGGGCGCCCATGACCACGCCGATCAGCCGCCGTCCGTTGCGTTCCGCCGAAGCAACCAGGTTGAAGCCGGATGCGTGGGTGTACCCGGTCTTGATGCCGTCGACCCCGGGGTAGGCGCCGAGCATTCGGTTGTGGTTCGGGTGATAGGCACCCCCCCAGTAAAAATACCGCGTCGAAAAATACTGGTAGTACTGGGGATAATCGTGAAGCAACGCCAGCGCCAGGATGGACATGTCGCGGGCCGTCGTCACCTGACTGACGTCGGGCAGGCCGGAGGCGTTGGCGAACGTGGTGCTGCTCATGCCCAACTGGCGCGCCTTCAGAGTCATCTTCCAGGCGAACTGGTCCTCCGAACCGCCCAGGGCCTCGGCGACCACGGCGGCGGCATCGTTGGCCGATTTGGTGACCAGACCCAGGATGGCATCTTCGACGGTAATCGACTGGCCCGGCCGCAGCCCGAGCTTGGTGGGGGCCTGCAGCGACGCGTGTTCCGACGTATAAAGCAGTTGGCCAGGGGTTAACGTACCCTGATTGAGGGCCTCAAACACCAGATAGAGCGTCATCATCTTGGTCAGTGAGGCAGGATAGCGCGGCAGATCAGCGTTTGCCGAGTACAGAACTTGACCGGTCGACGCATCCATCAATAACGACGCAAAGCTGGCTTTTGCGGGGCGAATACCCACCAACGATATCAAAAGGACAGCAAAAACAAGGGAAAATTTCCACAGCGACAGACGCTTCGTAAAGTCTGTTCCAGAGTCGTTCTGCATCGGTCGTTCCGTGCCGAGAGTTGAAGGCTTGGCTTTCCCAACTACAACAAACTTTGGCCTTCTGCTTCGTGAGCGCGACGCCCACCAAAACGAAGATCGCGGCGCGTACACGTCGTTTGAGGCTGCGTCCCTGTGGTTCAATTTTCTAGGTTCAGTGATTAACGGGACGATAATGTCATGTCAAAGATCACGGTGGTGATGCAAGCCACACTGTGGCAATGAACAGACTGTCAAGAAATTCCATCTGCTAGCAAGGAGTGCTTGCCAGTTGGCGCCCTCCGGGCGACCTGCTAGGTTCACCAAAATTCACAGCGATTCGTCCTGCGAGCGGGAAGGGGACCCATGACCAAAAAAAAAGTGCCGACATCACCCTTTGAGGGACAGCGTCCGGGCACGTCGGGACTGCGCAAGAAGGTGTCGGAGTTCCGGCAACCGCACTACCTTGAAAACTTCGTCCAGGCCACATTCGACAGTATCGAGGGAAAGGAAGGGGCGACGCTGGTCGTTGGCGGTGATGGCCGCTATTACAACCGGGAGGCGATCCAGATCATTCTGAAGATGGCAGCGGCGAATGGCTTCGGCCGTGCCCTGGTCGGACAGGGCGGCATCCTGTCGACGCCGGCAACCTCCTGTGTCATCCGCAAGAACAAGGCGATTGGCGGCATCATCCTCTCGGCGAGCCACAACCCCGGCGGGCCTGATGCCGACTTCGGCGTAAAGTACAATATTTCCAATGGCGGCCCCGCACCGGAGGGCATCACCGAGGCGGTGTACGCCCGGACCCAGACCATCGACGCGTACGCCATCGCTGAAAGTCCTGACATCGACCTCGACCGGCTCGGCGACACCAGCGTCGACGGAATGCCGGTGCAGATCTTCGATTCCGTCAGCGATTATGCCGAACTGATGGAGACGCTGTTCGATTTCGAAGCGATCGCCGCGCTGTTCCGCTCCGGCAATTTCCGCATGTGTTTCGATGCGATGCACGCCGTCACCGGACCCTACGCGCGGGCCATTCTGGAGGGCCGGCTCGGTGCCCCGGCGGGCACGGTGATGAACGGCGTGCCTTTGGAGAACTTCGGCGACGGCCACCCCGACCCCAACCTCGTCTACGCACATGATCTGGTCGAGGTGTTGAGCCACGCGGATGGGCCTGATTTTGGTGCCGCTTCGGACGGCGACGGTGATCGCAACATGGTCCTCGGCAACCGCTTCTTCGTGACGCCGTCGGACAGCCTTGCGGTGCTGGCGGCAAATGCCGACGTGGCCCCCGGCTACCGGACGGGCTTGGCCGGCATTGCCCGGTCGATGCCGACGAGCGAAGCGCCGGACCGGGTGGCGATGAAGCTGGGGATTCCCTGCTACGAGACGCCCACGGGCTGGAAGTTCTTCGGCAACCTGCTCGACGCCGGGCGCGCGACCCTCTGCGGCGAGGAGAGTTTCGGCACCGGTTCCAACCACGTTCGGGAGAAGGACGGGCTGTGGGCGGTGCTGTTCTGGCTCAACGTGCTGGCTTACCGCAAGCTGCCGGTTGAAGCCATCGTCCGCGAGCATTGGCAGACCTATGGGCGCAACTACTACTCGCGGCACGACTACGAAGAAGTGGACAGCGCCGCCGCCAACGGCCTGATGGACCACCTGCGCGGGCAGCTTCCCGGCCTGCCGGGCAACCGCCTGGGTGGCTACGAGGTGAAGCTTGCCGATGATTTCGCCTACACCGACCCGGTCGATGGCAGCATCTCGACGAAGCAGGGCATCCGGATCGGGTTTGCTGACGGCTCGCGCATCGTCTATCGCCTGTCCGGTACTGGCACCAAGGGGGCGACGCTGCGCGTCTACATCGAGCGCTTCGAGCCCGATCCGGCCAGGCACAGCCGCGACACCCAGGAAGCGCTGGCCGACCTGATCGCAATCGCGAGGGATACCGCCCAGATCGAGAAGCGGACCGGCAGGCCGGAGCCCACCGTCATTACCTAAGCCGTCATTACCTAAGCCAGAAACCGCCTTTGTATTTCAGGCGTAAGCCATTGATGGGGTTCGGAACCCGGGCGGGCGGCGTGGCTGCCTGTCGGGTCCGGGCCCGGTCGATACCCGGGAGACCGGAAGCTTTGTGGTGGAGCGGGGGCCGGGTATAGAGGGCCGCTTGGGACGATACCGATGGAGGTGCTATGCGTACGCTAAAGCCATGGGTTGCCAGCATCCTGTTGCTGGCGACGCTTACGGCTTGCCAGAAGCCTGTTAAACTCACTCAACAGGAAGCGGCTATCGCCGAGCAGACGACCGAGCAAATGAATGCGTCTGCCGCCGCAGTTCCACAATCGCGTTATAGCAGATATCGCTGGTTGACGGACGAGGAGATGGTCCAGTACCGGCTGGGTTACGATCCCACCATGTCCGCGGGTACGCGATATGAGGTCGAACAAGCCGTCAACGACAACCTTGCCGACAAGGGATTCCGTCAGGAGTCGCCCGCCGACTTCGTCGTAGCCTTCAACGATGTCTACATCGACCGCAACCGCTCGGCCCCCGGCGGGGCGTTCGAGGGGCCGGCGATTGAGGCGACCGAAGGCGTCAGCGGCTCGCAGATGGAGGCCTACGACGACATGGAAGTCTACCGCACCCCGGAGGAAGGATTTACCATCATCTTTCTCGATGCACAGACGCACCGTCTGCTGTGGCGCGCCAGAGGACGTGAGCACTTCGCAAGCATGGCCGCCACACAGGGCGACGAAGCGATCGAAATCGCTGTGAACCACGCGCTCGACACCATGCCGGTGCCGCTCGCGCCTTAGCCCTTTGCGTCAGGATCGGCCATCCGGTCCATCGAGAGAAATCCCACCGGCGCGAGACGGCGCCGGTGGGGATATGGATCGCGCAAGCCTACCAACTCAGCGTCTTGGTGTCGTCCTTGAAGAGGAGACTGCCCGTCAGGTCGGGATTGCCGACCTTGACGCCGCTCAGGAGGTCGCTCTCCTCGACCCCGTAATGTTTCATGCAGAACGGGCAGGCGATCACCGTGGCGCCCTTGGCGATCAGGTCGGCCAACGTCTTTTGCTGATCAGCGAACTGGTCGCTGTGTTTCTTCGCTGCGACAACGACGGCTTTGTCGTTCAGCCAGATCGTCAACGGATGCTCTCGCTCCATCATCGACTTGGAGAACAGCATTGCCATGTTCACGCGGTGCGGATCCTCGCTCGTCAGATTGACGAAAAGGGAACCCTGACTGTCCGCCATCGCCGGGGGAACCGTCGCGGTTAGAGCACCTGCGAGGGCGCAAGCGACAAGCAGTTTGTGAAGCAACTTCATCGGTTTGTCTCCTTTTGGTGAAGTTGCGGGACACATTGGCATGCAGCCGGCAGCAGCGCTTCGAAAGGTGGCAAAGCGGCCGTTCGGCAAGAGCGCCGAAACATGTGCGCATCTTTCACCATGATCGGAAGGGATAAATGTTCGGCTTAGATCGGCTAATCAGGAAAACGCTGGCGGCGCGCGAGAGGAATGGTCGAAGCCAGGAAACAGATCGGTGGTCGCAAAACCATGTGGCGCGACAGGATGTGCAGCTGAAGACCGGTCAGGCACTGCCGGCGGGCAGGCGGCCGGCGGCAGCGGGATTGTGCTATGAAGCGCGCAAAAGGCACAGTATTTCGCCGCTTTGTGCCGCTCGGACGCCTTGCCCGGAAACGGATATGCGACCGGGATGCTCCTGAGACCCTCGGAGGTACAAATCTCGAGTACCGCTCGGTCGATGGCGGGAGGCGGCAGAGGTGCGGTATTGACAGCGGAGTAAGTGATCAGCGCCCAGAGGACACACAGGCGCGCTATCGGGTGTTGACGGACGGCACAAAGGAAGGCGAGCCGGATCATCGTGCCAAGCACCCTTTGAAGGATTTGAACCACAACGGCGCAAGGCTTGGGCCGCCGCAGGAGGGCGAATCCCGATGTAGAGGAAGCACCAGCATTCGATAACAGCGCCGTCTTCCTGGTGTCAACCGACGAGACCAAAAAGCGTTTGGGTCGCAGAGCCGGTGCGAAGCCCGCTGTCAGCGGTTGCTTTGAATTATGGCATTTGGAACACAGATTTTGGAGGCAGGCTGTCGCTTAAAGCCAGCCGCGCCTGCGGAAGTAGAGGTAAGGGCCGACCGCCGACATCAGCATCAGCACCAGCGCCACCGGATAGCCCAACGACCAGTCGAGCTCTGGCATCATATGGAAATTCATGCCGTAGATGCTCGCCACCAGCGTCGGCGGCAGGAAGACGACGGCGATCACCGAGAAAATCTTGATGATATTGTTCTGCTGGATATTAATCATGCCGAGCGTGGCGTCCAGCATGAGCTGCAACTTTTCAGACATGCGCTCCACATAGCCCATCAGCGAGATGATGTCCCGCTGCAGATCCTTGATGCGGACCCGCACCTGCTTTTGCCCCAGCAGTCGCATGTTGGCATCGAAGAAGGTGAGCAACCGGGAGAGGCCGACCAGGCTTTCATCCACCTTCGAACAGCGGATGGCGTTCAGGCCGATCGTTTTCAGCTCATGGCTGTAGTCCTGCGGCCGGTCGGCTTCGCCCAGCGGCGCAAAAATTCCTTTCGAAAGCTTACCGATCTGGGTATCGACGCCTTCCAGCGTGTCGGCGAGGCGGTCGACAACGGCATCGAGCAGTTCGACAAGAGCGATTTCCGCGCTGGCGCACAGTTCCGGTTGCGAAGCGATGCGGGACTGGAAAGTCAGGAATGGCGTCGGTGTGGCATAGCGCAGCGTGGTCAACAGCCCGTCGGCAAGAACAAACGTGATGGCGCGGGTCTCCGGATCGGGGCTGTCGATGTGATTGATGACGCTGGCCGTCATGAACAGCGCCAGGCCTTCGCGGTAGAGCCGGCTGGATGACTCGATTTCCCGCATCTCTTCGGGCGTCGGCACCTCAATGCCGGCGATTTGCTTGATCTGCTGGACGTCCTCGAGGTTGGGCTCCAGCATGTCGCACCACACCAGCCCTTCGGGTAACGGCTCGCCGGCCACCCGTTTCTCGGCGACAATCCGGCCGCCGCGGCGGCAGTAAAGCGTCAGCATGTTTCGCCTGCCCTTTCCGGCTGCCCTTTCCGGCCCTTGCCTGGCCGAGCGGACCGGGCACCGTGCCAACGTTCCCCGGTCCCTCTCTTGCGGTCTGGATGAGTAAGCCGACGCCCGGCGTCAGCTGCGCTTGAACAGCCGCTTGAACCGCTTTTTCAGGCTGCCTGGCCGTCGATCATCCCGGCTCTGGCGCTTTGGCTTAACCCAATACATTTGCAGCGACCGCCGTTCCGCCTCGCACGGCTCGAAACCATGGTAGGAGGTTTCCGAACGGCGGAAGGCGATCAAGGTTCCGCGTTCCGGCGTCACCTCGGCGGCATAGTCATTGATGTTCTTGATCGAACGCAACAGCCGCAGCCGTCCCCCGGCATGAGGCCACGAGCCGTTGAAGTAGATCAGCGCCGTCACGATCTTGGTGCGCGAGTCGTTATGAATGGCTCCATCCGACGCTTCGCTGTACTTGCGGACCGTCGTTTGCAGAACGAGGTCGCCCAGATCGATTCCGAATTTGGCCGCGAAGGCGGCCTGCGTCTCGTTGCTCGCCAATTCCTCCAGCAGGGTAGCGAAATTGCTTCCGTAGCTCAGCTCCTCCGGCGGGAAGTTGCCGGGCTCGCTGATTTCGGGATAGTCGCGGTTCACGTCATCCAGCACGTCGCGCCGCACGAACTCTGGCACCACAATGAAGTCACAAGGGTCGTGCTGCAGCGGCGTCCGCTGGAACGCGTCCAGGTCTATGATCGCCATGGGTGATAATCCTGCCGAAGGAACTCCGAGGAGCTTGACTCGCGTAGCACAATGCTTCGCCGGGCGCAAATCCCGCCGCGAAAGCACGCCCCGGGGGCCTGATGATGACCGTCGCCCTTGTTCATATAGGTGCGGGGAGACCGACCGAAACGGTGGAGCCGCGAAGGGGGAGGTGATGTGCGACACCCGGCCTCCCTAAGACGCCGCCCCCCTCACGCGCCCCCCTCACACGGCCCCCT
>DAIQPV010000115.1:0-8749 GCA_036787145.1 Rhodospirillales bacterium | reverse complement strand
CACGGACCGCGTGCTGCGCCGGCCGCTTCTCTTCGTCCCCAGCTGGACCGGCAAGTATTACGTGCTCGACCTTCGAGACCGCAACTCCCTGGTGCGCTGGGCGATCGATCTGGGCCATACGGTGTTCATGATTTCCTGGGTCGATCCCAAACCGGGCGACCCGCTTCGCAGTTTCGAGGACTACGTGGTCGATGGTGCCGTCACCGCCATCGAGGTTGCGCAACGGTCGGCCGGCCAGGATCCGGTCAACGCCGTTGGTTACGACCTGGGCGGCACTCTCCTCGCCGCCGCCATGGCTTACCTGGCCGCGGGGGGTGAAGGGCGCGTCGGCACCGGCAGCTTTGTGGCCTCACTTCTGGACTTCTCGCAGCCCGGCGAACTGGGCGCGATGATGGACGAGGAGATCCTGGAGCGACTCGAGCCGCCCGCGGACGCCGATGGCGGTGTCCTGTCCCAGACGTGTTCCTTGCAGCGATTGAACGACCTTCTCTGGTCGTTCGTGATCAACAACCACCTCTTGGGCAACGATCCTTTTCCATTCGACCTGCTGCATTGGAACTGCGACGCGCCGCATCTCCCCCAGCAACTGCATCGCGGCTATCTGAACGCCCTTTACCGGCACAACCGGCTGATCGAGCCGGGCGGACTCCTCGTCGGCGGCCGACCCCTCGACCTGAGACGCGTCACCGCGCCGATCTACGTGATGTCCGCCCGGGAAGACCATATCGTCCCGTGGAAGTCGGCCTATCGAGGGATCCGGATGCTCGGCGGCGCCGACCGGTTCACGCTGGCCGCGTCCGGGCACCTTGCCGGTGTGATCAACCCTCCCACCGGTGGCCGTTATTGCTATTGGACCAACCCGCGAATCCCCGATAACCCCGACGAGTGGCGGGCCGGCGCCAAGACCACGGAAGGCTCGTGGTGGGTGGACTGGGATGCGTGGATTCGCAAGCGGTCCGGAGACGACTGGGTATCGGCGCGCGAGCCGGGAGGCGGTGAACTCGAACCGCTCTGCGACGCTCCGGGCACATACGTCCACGGCACCGCCTGACCGCCGCGTTCGGCCCACCGCCCGGTGGCGGTGGCAGCCCGACGCCGGCCTCTGCGCCAGTGCTTTATGGAGACTGTCAGCGCAGCAGCTTGATCAGGCTGGTGTAATCCCAGCGGTTGCCGCCGCGCCGCTGCACCTCCGACAGAAACTGGTCGACGAGCGCCGTCACCGGCAGCGACGCGCCGTTGCGTCGGGCCTCGGCCACGGCGATGCCCAGATCCTTGCGCATCCAGTCAACGGCAAAGCCAAAATCGAAGGCATTTGCCAGCATCGTCTGCGCCCGGTTATCCATCATCCAGGACTGTGCCGCTCCCTTGGAGATGGTGGCCAGCACCTTTTCCGTATCAAGACCGGCGCGGGAGGCGAAGTTCAGCGCTTCCGCCAGCCCCTGCGTCAGGCCGGCCAGACAGATCTGGTTGACCATCTTGGTCAACTGGCCGGAGCCGCTCGGCCCCACGAGAGTAACCGCCTTTGCATACGCTCCCATCACCGACGCGGCGCGAGCGAACACAGTCTCCTCGCCGCCGACCATGATGGACAGCTGGCCTTTTTCCGCACCGAGCTGCCCACCCGACACCGGAGCGTCGAGAAAACCCAGGCGGTGTTCGGACGCGAGCGCTGCCAGCGTGCGCGCGATTTCCGCGGACGCGGTGGTGTGATCGACCAAGATCGAGCCTGCCGCCATGCCGGCGATGGCGCCGGCGTCGCCCAGAACGACGGAACGCAAATCCTCGTCGTTGCCGACGCAGGTAAAGACGATCTCGGCGCCGCTGGCGGCTTGCGCCGGGGACGCGGCCGCGCGCCCGCCAAACTTTGCCACCCATTGCTCCGCCCTGGATGCCGTCCGGTTGTAAACGGCGACCTGATGGCCTGCCCGCTGCAGGTGGCCGGCCATCGGAAAGCCCATGACGCCGAGACCGATGAACGCCGCGTGCATGCCCTGTCTCCCTCATTTGAGTGTTCGCTGGCGCCGCCCCGTACTCAGCCGAGCAGCGTATGCAGCGTGCGCCAGGTGGCGGGGTCTGGTGCCAGCAGCACTGTATCCTCGACGATACAAGGCGCCGGACGATAGGGCGAGCCGCTGCTGCGCAGGGCCGAATAGCCGCCGGCCTCCTTGTGTATCAACACGCCGGCGGCATGGTCCCAGGGCTTGAGGCGCGCATAGGACGCGAAGTCCAGAACGCCCGTGGCGAGATCCATGTACTCGCGGCCGACCGAACCGTACCGTGTCGCGACCGGCGGGGGTGCCTGGCCGGAGGCTCGCAGGGACGAGGCCAACCGCTCGGCCGCCCGCCCTGGCAGGGAGCCGTGCATCGTTGAAAGCGGCCGATCGTGAACGACGGTAACCTGCCGGGGCTCCTGCTCCGCCCTCGGCTCAAGCCAGGCGCCCTGCCCCGCCACCGCCCACACCACGGCATCGGAGAGCGGATCGAGAATGAAGCCGGCCTTGACCTCCCCACCCACGCAGAAGCCGACGATGACGGCGAAGCAGGCATGCCCCTCGGCGAAGTTCGAGGTTCCGTCCACCGGATCGAGCAGCCACACCGGGTCACCGCCCGCAAGCAGGCCCAGAACGTCCGGCCGCGTTTCCGTCGCCTCCTCGCCCACAAAGACGGAGCCCGGAACCAGGGACCCCAGGCGATCCTCAAGGGCCTTTTCGGCTTCGATGTCGGCAATGGTGACCAGATCGCGCGGATTGCGCTTCTTGTGGGCGATGTCGCCGGCGGCGAGATTGCGGAACCGCGGCAGGACGATCCGGGCCGCGACCTCTCGCAGAATGACCGCGACGGCGCGGGCGTCCGGCAGCCGGTCAGGCGGCGTGGAGGTCGCGATCGCGGTGGTATCCCTGAGCAAAGTCCTGGAGCATCTGCGCTGCATCGGAGCTGTATTCGGCGCGCTGCATCAGCGCCCGGGCTACGAAGCAAGCGAAGGCAATCGCCTCCCCCTTGCCGCGGAGCTGAAAGTGGTCGGCCAATCCGTCCAGCGCCGCATGGGTCTGCCCGCGCGCCATGACATTGAGCTGCCGCTTGACGAAGCGATGCTTTCGCCGCCACCGCTGCTGAACCTCGGGATTTGCCATGAGATTTATCTACGCTTCCCGCCGCCGGCACACAAGCGGTGCCCTGCGTAGCCTCCCCGCGCCACGCGCCACCCTCTCCTCCCCGCGATCGCCGGGCGGCGGCTTTTCCCTTGATTCGCGCATCCGTGACGGTACGGTTTTACCCCTCAGCGAGCGGGATCGATCCTGTACGAATTCCGCCCCAACAAGTGCGAACCTCCCGGGAGATCGTCCGTGACCAAACCGCCATCCGCTCCACGCTGTGCCGCTTTCGTCGGTCCCTACCTGTCCGGCAAGACGTCCCTGCTGGAGAGCGTGCTGTCGCTGACCGGCGCGGTCACCCGCAAAGGCAGTGTGCGCGAGGGAAATACCGTCGGCGACGGCACGGCCGAAGCGCGTGCCCGCCAGATGTCGACCGAACTCAACGTGGCGACGGCCGAGTACCTGGGTGAGACGTGGACCTTCCTCGACTGCCCCGGGTTCATCGAACTCGCGCAGGACGCGCTTAATGCTCTGTCGGTGGTCGATCTCGCGGTCGTCGTCTGCGAGCCCGAGCCGCAGAAAGTGCTTACCTTGGCGCCGCTGCTGCGCTTTCTCGACGAGCGCGCCATCCCGCACCTGGTGTTCATCAACAAGATGGACCTTGCCGCGGGCAGCATCCGGGCCACCCTCGAAGCCCTCCAGGGCTTGTCGATGCGGCCGCTGGTGCTTCGGGAAATTCCGATCCGCGACGCAGAGAAGGTCAGCGGCTTTGTCGATCTGGTCAGCGAGCGCGCCTTCCGCTGGAGCGAAGGCCAGCGCTCCGAGTTGATCCCGCTGCCGGACACCATCACCGACCGCGAGCAGGAAGCGCGGGCGGGCATGCTGGAGGCGATCGCCGATTTCGACGACTCCCTCCTGGAGAAGCTGCTGGAAGATATCGTTCCGAATCCGGGCGAGATTTACGCCGGTCTTGCCCGCGATCTTCAACAGCACCTGATCGTGCCCGTCTTCTTCGGCTCTGCCGACGGCATGCACGGCATTACCCGGCTCCTCAAGGCGCTGCGGCACGAGGCACCCGAGCCGATGCAGACTGCCGAGCGCCTGGGTGTCATCGCCGACGAGCCGTGCGCGCGGGTCTTCAAGACGCTGCATGCGTCGCACACCGGGAAGCTGTCCTTCGTCCGCGTCCTGTCCGGCGAGATCACCGACGGGATGACGCTGAACGGCGAACGGGTGAGCGGCGTCAACCGGGTTCTCGGCCAGAAGCTGGAGAAGCTTGCGAAGGCGCATGTCGGCGAGGTTGCAGCCCTGGGCCGCCTTGACGCCGCGCAGACGGGGGCGATGCTGTCGCCGTCAGGAAAGGCCGCCGCCGACGACTGGGCTCCCCCGCTGAAGCCGCTGTTCGCGCTCAATGTGCATACCCGCGAACGCTCCGACGAGGTCAAGCTGACGGCGGCGCTTGCCCGCCTGGTCGATGAGGATCCCTCGCTCTCTTACGGCCACGATCCCGATACCGGTGAGTTTCTGTTGTGGGGCCAGGGCGAAATGCACGTGTCGATCGCTTTGGACCGGCTGCGCAACCGTTTCAACATTCAGGTGATCTCGCAGCGGCCGCAGGTGCCGTACAAGGAGACGATCCGCGGAACCGTCAGCCACCATGCCCGGCACAAGAAACAGTCGGGCGGCCACGGCGAGTTCGGCGATGTGCATATCGACATCAAGCCGCAACCCAGAGGCGCCGGCTTCGTTTTCAGCGACACCATTACCGGCGGCGTCGTGCCCAAGCAGTACATTCCGGCGGTCGAAGCCGGCATCCGCGAGTATCTGGTGCGCGGGCCGCTCGGCTTCCCGGTGGTCGACATCGCGGTGACACTCACCGACGGCCAGTATCATACCGTTGATTCATCGGACATGGCGTTCCGCAAGGCGGCGCAGCTGGGGATGCGCGAAGGGATGCCGAAGTGCTCCCCGGTGCTGCTGGAGCCGATCTTTCAGGTCAAGATCGCCATTCCCAATGAGTTCACGTCCCGGATTCAGCGACTGGTGAGCGGCCGTCGCGGCCAGATCCTGGGTTTCGAGGCGAGGGACGGCTGGGCCGGTTGGGATGAAGTAAGCGTCCTGCTGCCGCAGGCCGAAATGCATGGTCTCATCGTCGAGCTCCGTTCGGCGACGCTCGGCGTCGGCACCTTTGAATGGAACTTTGATCATTTGCAGGAACTGACCGGCAAGCTTGCCGACGATATCGTCGCGCAACGGGCGGCGGCAACCTGAGCGGCCGCGGGCCGTCGGGCGGGAGTGGCGCGCGGTGAACGTGTTCCTTGTGCATGCGCACCCGGAGCCGCGCTCTTTTTGTGCCGCGATGAAGGATACGGCCGTCGAGGCGCTTGCCGGAGCGGGGCACACGGTTGTCCTTTCCGACCTGTATGCGATGCGGTTCGATCCGGTCGCTTCGGCAAACGACTTCTCCGGCCGGTCCGAACCGTCCTACCTGGTTTATGCGCTGGAACAGAGGCACGCCTACGAGACCCGGAGCCTGGCGCCGGACATCGCCGCCGAAGTGGAGAAGCTGAAGGCGTGCGACCTGCTGCTGCTGAGCTTCCCGCTGTTCTGGTTCTCGGTGCCGGCGATCCTGAAAGGGTGGATCGACCGGGTGTTGCTCTCGGGCCTGACCTACGGCGGCAAGCGCTTCTACGATCGCGGCGGTCTTGCCGGCAAGAAGGCGACGATCGGGATCACGCTGGGCGGGCGGCCGCACATGTTCGGACCGGACGCCATCCATGGCGAGATCGACACCATGCTGCGGCCCATTTTTCGCGGCACGCTGTGGTACACCGGCATGCAGGTGCTGCCACCGTTCTATGCCTACCACGTGCCCTACATCACGGCCGATGCGCGAAAAGCGATTCTCGAGGACTGGCGCCGCTGGCTGCTGGCGCTGGAGCAGGCGGAGCCGCTGACCTTCCCGCGGCTCGATGAGTTCGACGACCGGCTCTACCCGAAGCGGCGGCTGGATCACGACTAAGGAGCACGGGTTCAATACCGACGAAGTTCGAATTCGACGTCATGGTCGCGCCGTGATCCGTGAGCCCATAGCACACGACCGGCCTGGCTGGATCGGATCATCGGCCCTATCGAGGATGGTTTCGAGCGCGCCACCTGCGAAAAACCGATGGAGCAGGTGCGCCCGGAGCTTGATTTCTTGAAGTGAACCTGGGCAAGGGCCGGCCCACCTCTCCATAAATATAGACCGCGAAGACGCCCGCCGCGTGCCAGCCCTGCGCATCGAGGACTGGCAGGGATCGCCTGATCCGCTGATCAGTTGACCTTCACAATTGTTGGCGGCGTCCAGGTTCCGTCGAGGATCGACGGACTTGCCTCCTTCGGCCAGTACATCCGGATCATCGGGATGAACGGCCCCTTCGGAGCTGGCAGCCAGTTTGCTTCCTTGCCCTTGCCCGGCGATTCGTTCTGGAAATAGAGCGTCAGCGAACCGTCTGCGTTGCGCACCAGATTGTTGCGCGGGCTGACGGTGAATTTGTTGAGCGGATTGGGGACGAACCACCAGCCCTGGTCGATCTCGTACATGGTGATCGACCAGAAGCCGTCCACCGGCGGCTCCTGCCCTTTGGCGAAGGTCAGCGTATACTTGTTGGCACCCGAAAGCGGCGCGCCCGTGCTGTCCACCTCGGTATAGGGATAGACCGCATCCTCATCGAGATTGGCGGGCCAGCCGAATGCGCCGACGACGGCCCGTTTCATGTAGTCGGTTCCGTAGGCGCCGACCTCGCTGATCACCCAGCCGTCGGCGACTCTGCCGAGGCTGGCGCGGTGCGCGGCGATATTGTCGAGAGCCTCCTGGGGAAGGGTCTTCAGCGCCTCCTGAGCAGCCGGGTCAAGCGCCGACAGGTCGAATTCCTTGCAGGGCACGATGCCGATCCTGGCCATTTCGGCGACGATCGATGCATCCTCGGGCGCCGGTGGCGCATCCTTGCACATCAGCCGGGCCATCATGTCGAAATAGCCCTTGGTGCCCAGATTCAGGATCACGTCCTGGGGCTTGCCCGTCATGGAGAAGCCGGGGTCAGGATCGACCGGCGGCGGAGTAAAGGTCCAGTCGTGCTTGCCGAACTGGGAGAGCGGGCGCAGTAAATACTGACCCTGAAGCGCGTTGACCGCCTTGTAATCCTGCTCGGTGCCATCGGCATAGGTCCGGCCGAGGATCAGCATATAGCGCGTCGGCGATTTGACCTGCGTCATTCCGGGGGGGACGGTGCCTTCCCAGCCCGGTCCGGTCAGCAGGAATTTTTGCGCTCTTCTCCCCGTTGTGCGGGTGCCTGCCGATTCGATCACCGGCATCCAGAGGCTGTACATCGGAAAGAGATAGTAGCGCGAGCCCATGTCGGGATGGCTGAAGACCGTCGGCTCCTTGCCCAGATCGACCCAGGCAACCGAATAGAGCGTGTCCGCATTCGGAGCCGAAACGCCCCGATAGTCGGCCGGCGGGTAGCGTTTGACGTTCACAAACTGGCCCATCGGCCCGCGCAGGCCTTCGACCTTGCCGACATTCGTCATTTGCACGCGCGTCCCTTCGGTGGTGATCAGCGAGTAGCCGTACACATAGGCGTCCATCGCAATCGCCTTGGCCTCGTCCGCCGTCAGTGCAGCGGCAGTGCCAATTCCGCCGCCCGCCACCAGCCCCGAAACAAGGGCCAATACCGCAAGCCTGCTGTATTTCACGAATTCCCTCCCCGTTCAGCGGATACGCCGAAGTTTTCCGGGTAGATAACCCTCTCGAAGCCACAGCGATAGGATAATCCAACGAACCCCTTCCGGAAGCGAGAACCGGATCTCTGGAGCGCTCCTGTGGCGATGGTAAGTGCTTCGTGCCTCGCATCGGAGAAAGCCGGACCGTCTGCTCCCGGACACCGCAGCCTGAAGCGCGCTGGTGATCGGCGGGGCGTCTGCCACTCAGGGGGTTGCGGGCACCGCCGCGACGTGCTGCGCCCAGCGGGTCGCCGGATAGAAATAGGAGACTGGCTGGTCCGGATCGGTGCTGCCGGCGACGATAAAGCCCAGCACGTTCATGTCGTCATCCACCACCGGCGCGCCGCTGCTGCCTGGTGCGACCGCCGCGTCCACCTGAACGAGGCGGTCCACCGGCCCGATCGGCGCGATTGCCACCCGCGCCTCCAGGCCGGTTGCGACAGACCCCGAGGCGAGCCCGACACGCTCGCCGGCCGCGATGGCGATACGGACCTTGCTCACGGGCGCTGCCTCGGCGGTGCTCAGCCGGAGGCCCGGCACCTTCAACGCCGCCGGACAGTCGAGAAGCAGGGGGCCGAAGGGGTGGTCGCGAACGGTCTGCAAGACCCCGGTGCTATGCCGGCTGCCATCGGCGGAGATAATGGAGACCGGGCCGTCGGCGAGCGTGGCGGTATTGCCTGCCCAGCCATCGGCAACGATGAGTCGCGGGTTCGCCAGCACAAAACCGGTCATGAACGGCTCGCTCTTCGGCCCGATGATTCCCACGACCGACGCCACCAGGTCATCCACCGTCTCGGCGCGCGTCACCGGCTGCGCCGCTGTCGGAAGTTCTCTCACAAAGGCGGCGACCGGGGCTTCGCGCAGGATTTGCGCCGGCTCGTCTGCCGAACCGA
>DAIQPV010000114.1:0-8782 GCA_036787145.1 Rhodospirillales bacterium | reverse complement strand
GCGGGGGGAGCTCCGTAGAACAGGTTCATCCATGAGAGCCCGCCCGGCCGCTTGGTTATGTTGTAGAGGTGAAATCCGAGGCCGATAAAGCCGGTGAGCGCGGCGGCGACGGAGGTGCCGTGACGGACGCGATGGGTGATCGCCCGCTCATCGGCCGTGCCGTGGACGCTCACCGCCAATATTGCCGCCGAGATCAGCGGCGGAGCGATCATCGCCGGGTTGTGATAGGCGCCCCGGTAGTGCTCGATGCCACTGTCAGCAAGCGCCGAAAAGGCGATGACGCCGGCCGCGCGGCTGAGGCGGCGCGCTGCGATCACCCGTACCAGCCGTTTGGTCCTTACCGACGGCCTCATCGGTCCGGGCGGCGGTGCAGTATGGGCTGGTTCTTCGTTCCAGGGGCCGGACTTATGCCGGCGCCACAGCAACGCGCCACCGACGGCAATCACCCCGAGGCCTATGAGAGCGGCAGCGATGCCGCCGGCCCCATCGCTGCCGGGGAAAGACGCCGCTCCTCTTCGAGGACCTGCTGGCGCTGCCGGCCTGCGCGCCGCCACCGATGCCATCGGCCGGTGACCGCGCTTACGTCCGTCCCGGCAACAGCGTGCTGAGCACTTCTTTCGCCGTGCCCAGCAGCACGCCGCCCCGGTCGGGATCGCCCTTCAGCATCGATGCGGCGAACTGCCGCGCCTGCTCAAGGGTAATGTGCGGCGGTAATGGCGGCACGTTGGGATCGGTTTTGACGTTCAGCACCACCGGCCGGCCGGCCGCCAAAGCCTGCTCCCAGGCCGGGCCGAGGGCGTCCGGGTGATCGATGTAGACACCCTTGAGGCCGATCAGCTCCGCGAAGCTGTGGTAGGGAACGTTGGGCAACTCCTGGGAGGCCTTGAACTTCGGGTCTCCCTGCATCACCCGCTGCTCCCACGTGACCTGATTGAGGTCCTCATTATTGAAGACACAGACGACACAGGTCGGGTCTGCCCACTCGTGCCAGTACTTGGCGATGGTGATCAGCTCCGCCATGTTGTTCATCTGCATGGCGCCGTCGCCGACGAGGGCGATCACCGGCCGGTCGGGGTGGGCAAACTTGGCCGCGATGGCGTAGGGCACCGCCGCGCCCATGGAAGCAAGGCCGCCCGACAGCGAGCCCATCATCCCCCGGCGCACACGCAGATCGCGGGCATACCAGTTGGCGCAGGAGCCCGAGTCACTGGTAATGATGGCGCGGTCCGGCACCCGCGACGACAGCTCCCAGACCACCCGCTGCGGGTTGACGGGATCGGCAGAAGCCTTTGCCCGCGCCTCCAGGGTCTGCCACCAGTCGGCAGTGCTCTTAGCGATCGTGTTCCGCCAGGATCCGTCCGGCTTTGTCTTGAGCAGTGGCAGCAACGCCCGCAGCGTCTCGCCGGCGTCGCCGACGAGGTTCACCTCCATTGGATAGCGAATGCTGAGCATGTTCGGCTGGATGTCGATCTGCACGCCCCGCGCCTGGCCCTCCTTGGGCAGGAACTCGGAGTAAGGGAAGCCGGAGCCGACCATCAGCAGCGTATCGCAGCCAGTCATCAGCTCCCAGCTCGGCTTGGTCCCGAGCAGCCCGATCGAACCGGTGACCCAGGGCAGATCATCCGGCAAGGCCGCCTTGCCGAGCAGCGCCTTGGCCGCGCCGGCGCCGAGCCTGTCGGCGACGGCGATCACCTCGTCGGTCGCGTGCAGCGCGCCGGCGCCGACCAGCAGCGCCACCTTGTTGCCGGCATTGAGAACGTCGGCAGCGCGGCGCAGGTCCTCGTCATGGGGAACCACCCGCGGCGCGGTGTAGCCGACGCCGGAATGGAGCGTCCCGTGCTTGCGCGGCGGTGCCTCATAGGCGAGTTCCTGCAGGTCGTTGGGAAAGACCAGTGCGGCGACCCGGCGCTCCCCCAGGGCGGTGCGCACCGCCCGGTCAACGAGGTGCCGCACCTGCGCCGGCACCGCCGCCTGCTGCACGTACGCCCCAGCGACGTCCTTGAACATGCTGACGAGGTCGAGTTCCTGCTGATAGTGGCCGCCCAGCGCTGCCCGGGCCTGCTGGCCGACGATCGCCAGCACCGGCATGTGGTCAAGGCGCGCATCGTACAGACCGGTAATCAGGTGCGACGCGCCAGGGCCGGACGTGGCGAGGCAGACGCCCAACCGTCCGGTGAACTTGGCGTAGGCCGCGGCCATGAATGCCGCCATCTCCTCGTGGCGGACCTGAACAAGGGTGATCTTGTCCTCGGCCCGCTGCAACGCTCCCAACAGGCCGTTGATGCCGTCGCCGGGATAACCGAACACCGTCCGCACGCCCCAGCCGTAAAGGCGCTGCCAGAAGAAATCACCAACCGTCTGTGTCATGAGCGCCGTCCTTCGGTGGGGAACCCGCGTTCGGCAGGACGCCGGTCCGGGTTGCGGGAAGCATTGGACCCTAAACAGCCGCCTGGGAAGGCAGGTTCCCTCTCCCTCACCTGGTTGAGGCCGGCATCGGGGTGATCGAGCAAACGTGAATTAGCAACCGGCGGTCGACGGCCTTGCCGTGCACAAAGCACGCGCGCCGGGCACGAGCCCGACGATCGATGTCAAAATCCAATACTCGCCCGCGATGACTTGTGTCTTAGCGCCACGGATTCGGGGGCTTACGCGGACGTATGCTAGCCCGCGTGTCGAGGTTCGCATTCGTCTTCAGCTCCCATGTCTCCCTGGTTCCTCCTTTGATAAGGGCGCGGCAAACCAATCCCGCGGCGGGACTGCCTGCCCTTTCTCCTCCGCTTATGCGGAGCTTGCGCCGGCGCCCGGCTTCGGATCAACTGCCGGCCATATCTGCCCAACTGGTACGGGCGAATGAGGCAACTGGATAGAGGGCGAGCTATGCGAAAAACGGGATACTTCCTCTTACTGGGCAGCTTGGCGGTTGCGACGGCCGGCTTTTCGACCGGTGCTCAGGCCTATTCGGAGCAATTGCCGGATCCGATGGATTTCGGCGTCGTGTACGAAAAGATCGCCTTCGAAGCCGCCGACACCGACGGCAACGACCTGGTGAGCGAGGGCGAATTCGTGCGTGATGCCGCCGCCGCCTTTGCCGGCCTCGACTTCGATCGGGACGGCAAGTTGAGCCCTAAGGAGCTCGGGGCTCACGACGCAAAGCGCTTCGCCGCGATCGACGCGAATGGCGACGGCTTCCTCACCTTCACGGAGGTGATGACGTACAAAATGAAGGCATTCAGGGCAGCCGACACCAACAAAGATAATGCCCTGTCGTTTGACGAAATGGTCGCCGCGGCGACCGCTGACGTGGCGAAGGAGTGACGATCATGGAACTCACCATCAGAGGCTCATTCGCCACTCCGCGCACCGTGCTGCTGGCCGGTCTCGTCGCACTCACCCTGGCCGCCTGCGAAAGCGGCAGCGGCGGACCCGGAGTGGGAACCGTGGGCGGTGCGGCGCTTGGCGCCGGCGCCGGCCGGGCGATCTTCGGCAGCAGCACCTCTGCCATGCTCATCGGCGGCGCCGTCGGCGGGATGGCCGGCAATATGACGGTCGATCGCCAGGCCGAGGACCGGCAGTTCCAGCGGCAACAAGCCTCGCAAGACATGGCGATGCAACGGCAACTGGACTTCGAGCGTCAGCGCGCCCTGCAGCAGGCCGACACGCAGCGGCAGATCGAAGAACAGCGCGTCTTCAACGAATGGAGGCAGCAACAGGCCCGGTAGCGGGGCGACCCGGGGCGAGCCTCGGATATGATCGTGTTCTAGGGGTCGGAGTCTCTCTCCACCAACTCCGGAACCGGGCCAACCTGTCCGGGCGGGCGACCGCCCGGAAGGTTTCGCTCACAAAAGCTTTCCGATCGGAACTGCACACAGCGATCCCAGCGTTCCTGCGCCGCTTGCGCATTGGCCTGCGTTCCCGGCAGCGTCCATCGCGTCTGGGCTGCGCCCGTCGCCGGGTCCACAACCGTATCACAGGCATAAAGAAGCGGTACGACCAGCAACACAGTCAGCGCATATCGCATCACGGCCATCCGGCCACCCACGCGGCCGCCATACGAGTTCGTTCCGCATCATTGTGCTTGCTCGCCCGCACGGTTTCAACGAGTCCTGTCGCCGCGCTTTCCGGGAGGCCCGGCTTTTGATCGACGGAGGCGCTTGCGAGCGGCGGACCATCGGTGATGATGATAAAAGTTGATGTTTTCGGCACGACAACGATCGCCATGTGCGTGTTTTTCACTGGCTATGCGCTTGTCTCACGCTCAAAATTCCTGCGCGATTATAGTATTCCGGAGCCTGTCGTCGGTGGCTTTACCGCGGCTGTCGTCATCGCCTTGCTTTATTACATGTTTGACTTGACTATCACATTCGATCTGATCAGACGTGACATTCTACTAATTTACTTTTTCGCTGCGCTGGGGTTGCGGTTCAATTTTCGTGAATTGATAAACAATGGCCGCCCATTGTTTATTCTTGTTGGTCTCGCTTTGGTTTTTATTATCGTCCAAAATATTATCGGTATGACGATCGCATTGGCATTCGGCTACGAGCGCCAAGTGGGTATTGTTGCCGGTTCCATGGCGCTGATGGGACGGTCGGGCACCACCATTGCCTGGGCGCCGGTGTTCCGGGAGATGTTCGGCCTCGAGCACATGTCGAGACTGGGGCTGGGGGTCAACATGGCCGGTCTTCTCGCCGCCTGTGCCATCGGCGGTCCGATCGCCCGCCTGCTGATTTCCCGCCATCACCTCGTCCTGCCGGGGCAAAGCGCCGGCCTGGATGTCGGCGTCTCCCGCGCCGCCGAATCGCCGAAGCTTGACTACTATGCCTTCCTGCTTGCCCTGCTCCGCATCCACATTGCGATTATCATCGGCCAGCTGATGGTGCTCGCCCTCGAGGCAACCGACTTGTTCATACCGCTTTACGTAACCTCGCTGATCGGCGGCATTCTCCTCGGCAACACGCTTCCGCTCGTCGCGCCGAAGCTCGACTGGCCGGGCAGCGACCAGTGTCTGACGCTGATCGCCTACGTGAGCCTGGGTCTGTTTTACACGATGACGCTGATGAGCTTGCAACTCTGGACGGCTGGTGAATTCTTGGGGTTCATCGCCGTGGTCATTGCCGTGCAGGTCCTGGTGACGGTCCTTTACATCCGGTTCATGGTCTTCCGAGCGATGGGCGGCGACTACGAAGCGGCGGTCATCTCTGCCGGGTTTGCCGGTATGGCACTCGGTTCAACCGCCACCACGATGGCCATCATGACCGCCGTCGCCAGGGAGTATGGCCGCGCCCACAAAGCGTTCATCATCGTGCCGCTTGCCTGCGGCATGTTCATCGACATCGTCAATTCATTGGCGATTACAATGTTTGCGACGCTGTGATAGGAGTCGCGGCGTTTCGTCCAACACGCGCATCATGCTTTACCGGTTCGCGCAGCGACCGCCGTGGCCTGCAGAGTCTGACCATCGGCATCGAGTTACTTTGCGCGCAGGAAGCTGGATGGCGCGCCCATAGGGAAGACGCGATGCGGTTAACCGCCGTTGGTATGCTTGCTGCCCTGCTTCTCGGCCTCGGAGCGTGTGGAGAGAAGTCGGAGACGGTTCCCGAGCAACTGCGTCCGATCCGGTGGGTCGTGGTCACCGATGTTGCCGGCGGCCAGCTTCGCCGTTTTTCGGGCGTCGTCGAAGCCAGCGACTCCTCCAGCCTCAGCTTCGAGGTCGGCGGCAACGTCCGCGAAGTCCGGGTCCAACAAGGCGATGCGGTAAGCGCCGGGCAGGTTCTGGCGATCCTGGATCCGGAGCCCTACGAGCTGAGCGTGCAGGCTGCCACGGCGGATCTCGAGAGAGCGCGCGCTTTTCTGGCTCAAGCGCGGAGCGATTATGAGCGCCATCAACGGCTCCTGGCGCAGCGGGCAGTGGCTCAGTCTCAGTTCGACGTCGCCCAGCGCAACTTCAACGCCGCCACGAGCGACGTCGATGTTGCCGTTGCGAGACTGAACCTGGCTCGGCGCGACCTGCGGAACACCACATTGACCGCACCGTTCGACGGCACGATCGCCGCCCGGCTGGTTGATCCGTTCGTCCAGATCATGGCGGGACAGGAGCTGTTTCGCATCGACGCGGCGGGCGGCCGCCAGGTCTCGATCGCCGTCCCGGAAACCGTCATTGCTCAGGTGGGCCTCGGCATGCCGGCGACCGTCACCGTCCCGCGGGTCGCCGAGCCCATCGATGCCCGCGTCAGCGAGATCGGGAGTACGGCTGGGGCCGGCAATGCCTTTCCGGTGAAGCTGGCCTTGATCGACCTGCCGACGACGGTCCGGCCCGGCATGACGGCGGAAGTGAGCCTGCCGCTGCCTCGCGAGAACGGCGAGCCCACTTTTTTCATCCCGCTGTCGGCGATCGGCCCTGGCGATCTCCCCGGCGAAGGATCGGTGTTCGTCTATGATCCCGCATCATCGACGGTTCACCGAACCCTGGTGAAACCGGCGGGGCCGCTGGCAAGCAATCTGGTCGCCGTTTCGGGCGTCGGGCTTGGCGACATCGTCGCAACCGCCGGTGTGAGCTTTCTGGTGGACGGCCAGAAAGTCAGGCTGATGGACCCGCCCGGGGACGCGCCTGGCCGCTGACTCTTCTAGCGAGCGACAGGGAGGGGCGACAGGGAGGGACGGGGCGGAATGTTCGGCAAGATCACGGAATTCGCAATCACCATCAACAGGATCACCATCCTGGTCCTGATCGGCATCCCGATATTGGGGCTGCTCGTCTTCCTGGATTATCCGCGGCAGGAAGATCCCTCGATCGAAATTCGCCAGGCCGTGGTCACCGCCTTCCAGCCAGGTATGGACGTCTACCTCTTCGAGGAGCTGATCACCCGGCGGCTGGAAGAGAAGATCCGGGAAATCGGCGAGGTAAAGGACCTCTGGTCATCCACAAAGGATGGTCGGACGATCATTCACGTGGAAGTCGCCGATTGGGTTGCCGGCGCCGACATTCCCGCCGTCTGGCAGGATCTCCGCAACAAGATGAGCGATGTCGCGCGAGAGCTTCCGGCGGGAACTATCGGGCCGTTCGTCAACGATCGTTTCGGCCTGACCGCCGTCGCCACCATAGCGCTTTGGAGCGACGGCTTTTCGCTTGAGGATATGCGCCGGGTGGCCCGCGACGTGCGGCGGCAGCTGGATGGACTGAGGGGTGTCGAGACGATCGAGCTGTTTGGCGTGCAGCAGGAGCGCGTGTTTCTGGACGTCTCGAATGCGCGGCTGGCTCAACTCGGCATTCAGCCGAATGTCATCGTGGACACGCTCAGGGCGCAGAACGTGATTCTCCCCGGCGGCGTCATCAATGCCGACGGCCAGAACATCATCATCGAGCCGTCCGGCGCCTTTCGCGACGTCTCGGACATCGAGTCGGTGCTGATTCCGATTCCGGCTACCGGCCAGACGATCCCCCTCAAGGACGTTGTCCGAGTGACGCGTGACTATGTCGATCCGCCCGATCGGCCGGTTTTCTATAACGGACGGCCGGCCATCGTGATCAGCGTCTCTCTGCTCGACGGTGTGAACGCCGTCGAGTTCGGCGAGCGGCTCACCCAGCGGATCAAGGAGATTGAGCAGACACTGCCGCTCGGCTATGTGCTGGAGTACGCGACCTTCCAGCCGGCGTTGGTGGAGCGTGCGGTGAATGGCGCGATCAGCAACCTCGCGCAGACGCTGATCATTGTCCTTATCGTCGTCGTCCTATTCCTCGGCATCCGCACCGGCCTGATCGTCGGATCCTTCATTCCGATGACCATGCTGCTCGCCCTGGTGGGCATGTCGATCTGGAACGTCGAATTGCAGCGCATGTCGATCGCAACGATGATCATTGCGCTCGGAATGATGGTCGACAACGCCATCGTCATCGCCGAGAGCATGAGAAACCGCTTCGAAGCGGGGGAGGATCGCAAGGAGGCGGCGATTGCGACCGGCCGCGAGCTGGGCCTTCCGCTGCTGACCTCGACGCTGACGACGATCCTCGCCTTCATGCCGATCGCTTTGGCCGAAGGCAGCGCGGGTGAGTACACGCTGTCGCTCGGCCAGGTGGTCATCCTGGTGCTCCTCGGTTCCTGGTTCATGTCCCTGTACATGACCCCGACGATGAGCTTCTGGTTTCTCAAGGTGAAGCAGCGCGAGGGCGCTGCCGCCGGGAACGACGCGGCGCTGTTAGATTCCGGCTTCTACAGGAGCTATCGGCGCGTTCTGGAGACCATCCTGCGCCATCGCATCCTGTGTCTCGCGGGCGTGCTGGCCTTTCTCGCCGCGACCATCCTCGCCGCCCGCTGGCTGACCAACGAGTTCTTTCCGCCGAACGACCGCAACCAGTTCTTGGTCTATGTCGATCTGGAGGCCGGATCGCACATCGACGAGACGGCACGGGTGCTGCAAACCCTTGGCGCCTGGCTGCACGACAAATCCGTCAACCCCGAGGTCACCAACACCGTGGCCTATGCCGGAAGCGGCGGACCCCGCTTCTTCCTTTCCCTGGCGCCGATCAATCCCGATCCGCACGTCTCGTTCATGCTGGTCGGGACCGAGTCGAACGAGCAGGTTCCCGACGTCATCGAGCGCACCCGGCGTTTTATCCTGGACAACTATCCCGAGGCTGAAGGACGGGTCACCGCGATGTGGCTGGGGCCGACCGAAACCGGCCTCGTGGAGGTGCGCGTCAGCGGCCCCGACGAACATGTCCTGCAGGCCAAGGCCGATGCGGTGCTGCGGGCCTTCCGAGCCGTGCCGGGGACCATCGACATCC
>DAIQPV010000113.1:0-8799 GCA_036787145.1 Rhodospirillales bacterium | reverse complement strand
GTTCTCGCGCGGATCCAGGCAGGAAGCGGGCAAACGCCGTGGATCATTGCCGTGCATCCCCCGTCGCCGGTGTTCGCTGAAAACCTCCCGGTGCGCGACCGGATCCTTGAGGAACTGGCGGAAGTCGTGCGGACGCTCGACGGTCCCGTGATCATCGCGGGCGACTTCAACACAACCCCGTATGCGCCGGTTTTCAGGGAGTTCGTCGGGTCCGCCGGGGTTGCGACATTCGGCCGGTTCCCGAGCACCTTTCCCAGCGCCCTTGGCGCGGTCGGCCTTCCGATCGACCACGTCATGGTCCGGGACGCCCAACTGCTGCAGTTGCAGGCCTTGACCCCGACGGGGTCAGACCATCGTCCGCTCGCCGCCACGATCCGCCTCGCCACGGAATAGGGTCTTTCGAGAGCCCCCACACGGGGTTGGAAGCATTCGGCGTTTTGACCCGGCGTTACGCCGCGACGCGGCCGAGGGCGATGGCGAGGAAAATCAGCAGGCCCGCTCGTGCGTTCGACTTGAACAGGGCGAGGCAGCGCTTCGGGTCGTCCAGGTCCAGGCGCAGGACTTGCCACGCGAAGTGCGCTCCCACGGCCGCCAGCGCCGGCCAGAATGGCCAGCTCAGGCCGGCAAGGTGGCCGGCGAACGCCAGCAGCCCGAGCGCCGCAGCATAGAAGCCGCAGAGCCAGGGCCTGGTGGCGTCGCCGAGCCTGAGCGCGGTCGAGCGGACACCGACGACCAGGTCGTCCTCCTTATCCTGGTGCGCGTAGATGGTGTCGTAGCCCAGCGTCCAGGCCATGCCGGCGGCGTAGAGGGCCACCGCGGGCCAGCCGAGGTCGCCGCGGACCGCTGCCCATCCCACCAGCGCGCCCCAATTGAAGGTCAGGCCCAGCACCGCCTGCGGCCAGTCGGTGACTCGCTTGGCGAACGGGTAAAGCGCCACCAGCAGCAACGATGAGGCGCCGACGGCGATCGTAACCGTATTGAACTGAAGCAGAACGATCAGTCCGGCAAGGCAGAGCGCTGCGGCAAAGGCCAGCGCCCGCGGAACCGACACCGCGCCGCTGGGGATCGGGCGGGTGGCGGTGCGGGCGACGCGCGCATCGAAGTCCCGATCGACAATGTCATTGGCCGTGCACCCGGCCCCACGCATCACCGTGGCCCCAAGCGCGAACAGCAAGAGGAGTGAGGGATCGGGCCAGCTATTGCTGGCCAGTGCGGTGCTCCACCAGCAGGGGAACATCAGCAGCCAGATGCCGATCGGCCGGTCGATCCGGGCCAGCCGCAGGTAGGGCCGCAGTCGCGCAGGGGCCCAGCGGTCTACCCAGTCGCCGGCAGTAATGTCGCTCGCCAGCCGGGACGCAACCGCGGAGCCTCCCTTCCTCGCAGCGCCCTGTCGGTACGGCCCGATCATCCCGCGACCGCCACGCTCGGCGACTCTCGCCTGCGCTCGAGCGGATTCAGCCTGATCGCGGCGAAACTCGAGGCCAGCCGCAAGTGAGGCGCTGTTGCATTCCGGGAACACTTGCGAATGCCGCAACGGCGGAAAGCGCGGGCTCGGCGCAAGCCTTTCGGGATGTGGAGGTCGAACCGTAAGACCATGACTTCCGTAGGAATTTGCTGCCGGCGGCAATCCCGACCAACAGGATCTCCACTGGCGCAAAAATTTTACCATGCGCAAGCCATATTGACTTTGCGCCGTTCTGTGGCCAGATGGCTGGGCAGTCGGGGGCAGGATGGTAGCTCACCCCGCCGCCGAAAACGCCGTCGTATCAACGACAAGGAGTACGTCAACTTGGCGAATGACCTCTACAGTATCGCGCGGGACGTTGTCGATCCCGTATTTTTCGCGGTTGTCCCTGATTCCTTCATGACCCGGTCATCGTTAGGCTCACAGCCTTTTCGGGCCGACGCCGATTCGTTCGGATGGACAGAAGCGCAGGACATGCCGATCGTTATGCCGCACGATCGCTGGAGCTTCTGACTCTTCGCGGCAAGAACGGCCATCCACACGGCCGACAAAACAGGCAAAGCCGCCTCCCCTGGGACCGATAATCCCAGGAAACGGAACGGCGGGACAATCCCAAGAAACGTGACGTCAATGTTCACCCCCCTACGATGGGAGGCTGACATGTCTCAGTCAGGAAGGCACGGTAGCGTCAGATTTGCGGCCGCG
This sequence comes from Rhodospirillales bacterium, assembly GCA_036787145.1. Lineage (GTDB taxonomy): Bacteria > Pseudomonadota > Alphaproteobacteria > Rhodospirillales > Defluviicoccaceae > Defluviicoccus. The sequence goes on along the minus strand of DAIQPV010000113.1, from coordinate 6,629 downwards.
GCCACCGGTCTGCTCCAAGCGCATGGAGCGCGATCGGCGAGCGAGGCCGCTGACCGGGCCGAGGAGCGGTTCCACAATATTGACCTCGGCGGGTACGCGTACTGGAAGAGTGTTGAACGGCTGATTCTGAACAACCAGCAGCCTGACGTCCGGTAAGGCATCCGGCCGACTTCCGCCACCACCCCCTCAGGGATGGCCAGCGGAGGCGACAGCCCTGCCCGTTCGCGGGCGGGGCTTATTGTTTTTGAGGCCCGCGGTCCGACGGCCCATACCGTGGCGCGGGACGCGCGAACACATAGCGGAGTGCGGGAAGGAGGATCAGCGTACAGAGCGTGGTGTAGATCAGCGCCACCGTGAGCAGCAGGCCCATGCTCGCCATGCCCGGATGCTGCGAAGCGGCCAGTGAGCCGAAGGATCCGATGGTGGTCAGTGCGCTGAACAGGACGGCGCGAGGCGTCGAGGTGCTCATCAGCGACCGTTCCCCCTGCTGGCGACTACGCACCACCATGTTAATTCCGCTGGACACACCCAGGCCAAACAGCAGCGGCAGAACAATCACGTTGGCGAAGTTGAAGGGAACGTCGATCAGCACCGTCGTGGCCACCGTCAGCAGCCCTGCGAGAATGAGGGGGGCCATGACCATCAGGGAATCACGAAGGTCACGCAGTACGACGAGGAGCAGCACGCTGATCATGAAAAATGTAAAGGCGCCGGCTTCGAAGAAGGATTGGATAACCGCCTTACCGGCTTCGGTCACCGCGATCGCCTCGCCGGTCGCCTGAGGCACAACCGACTGCACCGCACGGGCGAACTGCCGCCGTGCCGCCCCATCGCGTAGGTCAGCCTTGGGGAACGCCTCCACGAGGACCTTGCCGTCCGCGGTTTGCCGCCGGGCGAGCAGCGCTGCCGGAATGTCAGCCAGCGTCAGTTCGCCAGCGTTCAGGCTCTCCGCCAAGTCTCTGAGCATAGTCGGGAATCCCGCGACGAGAGCCGTCTGCAGAGCCTTCAGTTTGTCGTCGGACGGCTGAAAGTCATGCAGCGCCTGGGCAAGCGCCCGTGCTGCCGGGCTGCGGGCTGCGGCGTCGCCGGCCGCGGCGTCAAGTTCATCAAGCGCCGCACGCAGTGCGGCGGGATCGGGAGCCGGTTTTTTCTCCGCGGGCGCAAGGACGGGCGTCATCATCAACGCCAGGTCGCCAAGTTGCGCAAGCTTGTCGTCTTGATCCGATGGAACCAGGTCCGATGCGGTCTCGACGCGCTCAACCTCGGGGAGGGCCGCCAGCCGTGCAGCGATCTCGCGCGCTTCTGCCTCATCCTTCGCCAGAACGGCGGCCCGGAAGGGATCGAAGCGCCGGTCCTGCAGCAGGTCAAACAGGGTTTGCACGGATTCCGTGTTGGGATTGCGCAGATCGAGCGGCGAGTCGTTGAACCGCGCGAACGGCACCATCGCTGCGGCGCCGACGGCCAGCAGCAATGCGCCAATCAGGACAACGCGCGCGCGCGGGACCAGGAATCGTTCAAGGGCCCGGCCGGCGGCGTACGGCTTTCCCGACGGCGATGGCGGTGGTGGCCGCAGGGTGAGCCAGGCGGGGATCAGCGTCAGACTGGTGATCAGTGCGATGAACATCCCAGCCGATGAGATGATGCCCAGCTCTACCAGCCCCTTGTATGCTGTGGGGCCGAACGCCAGGAAGCCGATCGACGCGGAAATTGACGTCAGCGTTAGCCCGGGTGCCACGCCGGCAACTGCCTCTTCTATCGCCAGGCCCGGACCGGCATTGGAATCGATGTACTCCTTCGCCCGCATGCAGAGGTGAATGCCGAAATCCACGCCGAAGCCGATGAAGAGCACCGCGAAGGCAACCGATATCAGATTGAACTCGCCAACGGCGAGGACGGCAAAACAGGCGGTCCAGGTCAACCCGACGATCAGCGAGAAGACTGCCGCTTCCACCAGCCGCGCAGAACGCATACCAAGGATCAGCAGGACGGTAACGATCGCGAGCGAGAGCAGATTGGCGATGCCGATGCTTTCTTCGACGCTTTGCAGTTCGTCCTCGAGCATGACCGGCTCGCCGGTCAAACGCACGCGCACGCCGTTTTCCGGAGTAAGCTTCAGCTCTTGCGAGATCTCCCGGATCAGTTGGATGGTGCGCTCTGCCGGCTGCAGGGAGGCATAATCGAAGACAGGTTCGAGCAGAAGCAACTGGCGCCGTCCCGAAAACTGAGGCGAAGAAGTCTCGCCAGCGATCGCGCCTCGCCACGAAAACGGCTCTACCGATGTCCCGGCAGCCTCCTGCACGCGGTTGATCGTTGCGGTGATGCCGCGCAATGCCGCCTCGAACTCCGGGGGGAGTGTGCCGTCGCCCGAGCCGACCTCGTCGAGATGGCGGAGCGCCAGCGTCAGGACGCCGGCCAGGCCCCGCAGGCTCGGATCTTGCGCCAGGGCCGCCAGCAAGGGCTGCGCTCCAGCCAGCATGCTGCCCAGTTGCTGCAACTCCTCCGGCGACAGATACAAAAGGCCATGACGCCGAAAGAAGGGGTCGCCCTGCGGATAAAACGTACCCCGGATCACGTCGCGACGCGCTGACAGCCGCTCTGCCAGTTGTTGTGCCGCTTCGCTTGCATGTTCGGGCGTATCGCCATCGATGACGACCACCACAGTGCGGTAATCCTGGGGAAAGGCTTGGTCCAGCTCCATGAACTGACGCTGGAACGGCAGATCCTCCGACAGCATGTCCGTCGTTGACGTGTTGATCGCAACATTTCGGACCACGTAGTAAGTGGCAACTGCCGCTGACAACGCCGCGAGGACAAGCACCAGGGCCGCATTTCGGCGGACGAAGCGGACCCAGGCTATGAGCGCGCGCGTCGCGGCGGAGCCGGCACGGAATCTTCGAGGCGGGGGGGACCGGGGCTCGCGCGGGGTCATCTGCGGGCGCCCGGGCCGACGGCAGCGGGCAGCCGGAGCAAGCGCGCTCGCGCGGTCCTGCCATGCGCCGAAAGCCGTGGCTTCCGCGCCGGGCCTATGCTAGGCGGAGTGACTGTTCTCGACGTGCGACGAGGCGCCCAGGATTGAATAGGGAAGAGGACCGAGAGCATGACGGAAGTGATACGAGTGTTGCGTCGCGAGCATGCAAATATGACGGCCCTCGTCAAGGCCCTAGAATGGCAAGTTGCCGAATTCGACGCGGGCCGCATTCCGGACTACGACGTCATCCGCAGCGCCGTGGACTATTTTCTGAGTTTTCCAGACCTGTATCACCATCCGAAGGAAGACCTCGTTTTCGCCCAGCTTAAGGTGCGTGCGCCCGAGGTGGCGGAAAGGATCGGTGATCTGCGGCGCGAGCACGAAACTGTCGCCTCGCGCACGCGGGAACTCAACGCCGGTCTGAAGGCGGTGCTTGACGAGGCTTATGTCCCGCGCGAGGCGTTCGTGCGCTGGGCGCGGGCCTTCATTGATCTGCAGGAACGGCACATGCATATGGAAGAGACGGAGTTTTTTCCGGCCGCCCTGCAGCACCTCACGCCCGACGATTGGCGGGAACTCGAGCAAGAGATGACCACCGCTGATGATCCGCTGTTTGGCGAGAATGTCGGAGAGGCTTTCGAGGCCCTGCGCAAGACAGTCCTCCGCTGGCAGGAAGAGCATCGTATCCAAAGCGGCCGGTAGCTAAGTGCGCCGCGGACGGGATATGGCGGCTGAGGACAAGCGCGGTGACGCACGCAGCGATCGTCACCAACGGCTGGCGGCGGCGCTGCGGGAGAATCTGATCAAGCGCAAGGCCCAGGCCCGCGGCCGGAGGGCGCTGGCTGATGTGGATCCGGTCAGTGAAGACCATTCGTCCCGAGAGTGCCGGAGCGGCAACACGCGCCGTGAGGATGACGAGCCTTCGCCGTCGGGCGAATGAGACGCCTTGCCCTTGTCATTCTCCTGTCGTAGAAGCCCGCCAGGAGAGGCTGGGTGACGGACTCGCGCCTCCTTTGAATCGACAACCCGCCTCGCTTTCGGCTGGTCGTCTCTGCGTCAAGCGCTGAGGCGGACCCCTCCCAGTATCCGGGCGAAGCGGCCAGACGGGCTCTATGGATAAAATCGTGGTGCGCGGCGGTCGGCCGCTTTCCGGTTCAGTCCCCATTTCGGGTGCAAAAAACGCGGCGCTGCCGCTTCTGACAGCGAGCCTTCTCTCCGACTCCACGCTGGTGCTGGAAAACGTACCGCGGGTGATGGACATCGCCAGCATGGGGAACCTGCTGAGCGAACTGGGAGTGGCCGTCACCGAGGACACGGGCGCCGACAATGGCTGCGGGGCCACCGTCCGTCTTTGCGCCGCGGGCTTGAAGGACGTGACGGCGCCTTATGACCTGGTGCGCAAGATGCGCGCCTCCGTGCTCGTGCTGGGGCCGCTGCTGGCGCGGACCGGCCACGCCCGGGTGTCGCTCCCGGGCGGCTGTGCGATCGGCACCCGGCCCATCGATCTGCATTTGAAGGCACTGGAAAAGCTCGGCGCGGACATCGAGCTGGCGCAGGGGTACGTGGAAGCGCGCTCGCGCGATCGACTGATCGGGGCCGATATCACCTTTCCATCGGTCACGGTGACCGGCACGGAGAACGTGCTGATGGCGGCCTGCCTCGCGCGCGGAGAGACCGTCTTGCGCAACGCCGCCCGTGAGCCCGAAGTCGGTGATCTTGCCCGGTGCCTCGTGGCGATGGGCGCCCGCATCGAGGGGATCGACACCGATACCCTTCGGGTCGAGGGCGTAGACGCATTGAATGGGGCGCGCCACCGGGTGCTCCCCGACCGCATTGAAACCGGCACCTATGCCGTCGCTGCGGCAATCACCGGCGGGGAGGTGGAGCTGAAAGGTACCACCCTGCCGCTGATCGATTCGCTGGCCACGGTCCTGCAGAAATCCGGCGTGGAGATCGCCGAAGGCGAGAGCGGCCTGCGCATCTCCCGCCGCAACGGTCGCCTGACGGGCATCGACGTGATGACCGAGCCGTTTCCGGGTTTTCCGACCGACATGCAGGCGCAGATGATGGCGCTGATGACGACGGCGCGCGGCGCCGCGATGATCACCGAGACGGTGTTCGAAAATCGCTTCATGCACGTTCCCGAACTCTGCCGGATGGGCGCAAATATCAATGTGCACGGAACCTCCGCCATCGTCCGCGGTGTTCCGCAGCTGAGTGGGGCGCCGGTGATGGCGACCGACCTGCGCGCGTCGGTCAGTCTCGTGTTGGCCGGCCTGGCGGCGCAGGGTGAGACCGTCATCAGCCGCGTTTACCATCTGGACCGGGGTTACGAGCGCCTGGAAGAGAAGCTTGCCGCCTGCGGAGCGGACATCGAGCGCGCCAAAGAGTAGTCACCCGTCGCGTTGCTGCCGCCCTCAGTCACCCGCGGCGAGCAGCGTGCGCAGCCTGGCCAGGCAGGCGGCATGGTCGGCACGGCATCCACCTTCTTCCCACCATCCTTCGACGTCCCGCAGCAGACGGCCCATGCGCGGCCCGGGCGGGACGCCAAGGGTCATGGCATCGCGCCCGAGCAACGGAAACGGGATCAGCTGCCAGGCGTCGATGCGATGCAGCAGGTCGGCCCAGCGGAGGTTGCGACCGCGCGGCAGGCGGGCTGCCCTGCTCAACTCGTCTGCCCAGGCAAGCAGCACCAGGTCACGCGCGGTTTCGGCGCCCAGGTGATGCAGGGCGCGGGTTGTTGCCGTCTCCGGCTGCTCCGGATCGAGGGGCCAGGCGCGGGAGATCATGGCCTGCAGCCGGTCGCGCTGACGGTTGGAAAGCCTGAGGCGCTTGGCGATGCGATCGCCACCGGCAGCATCGGTTGCCAGCAGCGCGGCCAGGCGACGCACTGGATCGGGTGCGACGGTTTCAATCCGGATCGCCCGGCTTTCGATCCAGCTCAGCATCTTCAGCCGGCTGACGCCGTTCGCTTCGGGCAGAACGTGGGGCAGCACCGCGTGGGCCTGCATCAGCTCGAACACGTCGGCCGGGTCGGTGGCCATCAAGGTCCGGAAGACCTCGACGCGAACGCGCTCGCCGGACAGGGTCTGGATCTTTTCCGCCCACGCCCGACACGCCGCGAGTGCGGCGGCATCGGGCGGCGGCCGACCATAATGGGCATAGAACCGGAAAAAGCGCAGCAGCCGTAACACATCTTCCCCGATCCGCTCGGACGCATCGCCGACAAAGCGGACAAGACCGTGCCCGAGGTCCTCCAATCCGCCGAAATAGTCGTAGATGTCGCCGTCCGGCGTGCAGGAGAGCGCGTTGAAGGTGAAATCACGCCGGGCGGCATCCGCCAGCCAGTCGTCAGTGAAGGCCACCCGCGCCCGCCGGCCGAAGGTCTCCACATCCACCCGCAGCGTGGTGATCTCGAAGGACTGTCCGCCGACAATTGCCGTCACCGTCCCATGGTCGATGCCGGTGGGGATGGCCTTGATCCGGGCGCGGTGGAGCAGCTCCATGACGCCCTGCGGCGGGACGCCGAGTGCGATGTCGATGTCGCGCACCGGCCGCTTCAGGACGGAATCCCGGACGCATCCGCCGATGAAGCGGACCTCGGCGCCGTCCGCCGACAGCGCCTCCAGCAGCATCCGGGTCTCCGGAGCGGCCATCCACG
>DAIQPV010000112.1:0-8818 GCA_036787145.1 Rhodospirillales bacterium | reverse complement strand
GCTTCCACCGGAGGCATACGCTGATCGAGCACCATCCAGGCGGTCAAGGCGATGATCACGATGAACAGGAAGCGGATAAAATTGCGGACCTGCTGGTCTTCGAACAGGAGGTCCGGCCGCCCCTGAACGAACCGCACGTAGAGTAGGAACGGCAGGCTCCCGAGCACCATGAAAACGAAGATGATCCATTCTATCGAGGCGCTGCCGAAATGGCCCACCGAGCAGTCCGATGTGGAGAAGCCGCCCGTCGAGAGCGTCGCCATCGCGTGGATCACCGACGCCAGTGGCGGCATGCCGGCGGCCATCAGCGCGACGACACAGGCCGCCGAGAGCCCGATATAGATGGAAAGCAGGAGAAGAGCGAACCGCTTGGCCTGGGGGACCGCCTTTTCCGACTTGTCCGACGACTCCAGACGGAACAACTGCATGCCACCGACCTGCAGAAACGGCAGGATGGCGAGACCAACGACAATAAAGCCGATGCCTCCAACCCACTGCAGGATCGCCCGCCACAGCAGGATGCCAGGCGGTGCCTGATCGAGGCCGCTGACCACGGTGGAACCGGTGGTGGTCAGACCGGACATCGCCTCAAAGAACGCATCCGTGAAGTCGAGATTGAGCTCTGCAAACATCAGCGGAACGGCTCCGGCGACCGCCGCCGCCAACCAGACCCCGGTCGTCAGAAGAAATCCCTGATGGACGCTCAGCGCCATGAACGGTCCGGCGGTGGCGAGGACGATGGCGATCCCGCAGAACACCGTGACTGCCGAGGAAATGGTGAACACCTGCCAGTCGGGATGTTGGGAGAAGAGATCCACCGCAGCGGGCGCCAGCATCACGATGCCAAGCGCGCTGACGAACAAACCGATGATGTGGGCAACGGGATAAAGCGAACGCGTCTGCCTGGTCGCCGTGCTGTTTGACCGGATTCGCATCGTCGCAGAAGTTGTCCCGTTAATCGGCGCGCGAGTGAAACGCCTCCTCAGTCCACCTTTTTCAGCATACCCCCGAGAGACCGGCCGGCAAAAAGATGGACGTGGAAATGCATCACCTCCTGGTGCGCGTCAGTCCCGATATTGGCCAGGATGCGGTAGCCGGACTCGACGACGTTCAGCACACGCGCCGTCTCGGCCACGGCCTTGAAGAATCCCCCGACAAAGGCGGGCGGCGCCTGCATGCTCATATCGTCGAGGGAGACGTAAGGACCCTTCGGAATAACCAGCACATGCACCGGTGCAAGCGGCCGGATATCGTGGAACGCCAGGGCGAAGTCGTCCTCATAGACCTTCTTGCACGGTATTTCGCCTCTCAGGATCTTCGCAAAGATATTGCTGTCGTCGTAGGCCATCCCTCTTGCTTCCCCGCGTCGTTATGTCGTGTCTTGCCGCATCGACTTTTCCAGCAGCCCGGAGACGCCTTCCCGCTTGGCGAGCTGCGCCCAGACGTCGCGCGGTTTGATACCCACTGACGCCCATAAGACCAGCAGATGATAGAGCAGATCGGCGCTTTCCGCCGCAACCTCACCTCGGCCTTCCGCCAATGCCGCGACGACAACCTCGACCGCCTCCTCTCCTGTCTTTTTCGCGATCTTGGCGCGGCCCTTGTTCAACAGGCGCGCGGTGTAGGAACTGGCGGGATCCGCACCCCGACGGCTTTCAATCACGGCGAACAACTTTTCCAGGATGCGCGCGTCGAGACCGTTGCCGTTCATGCGTGCTCCCTCGCCCAGCCGTCGCTGCGAACCGGGATTCCCGCCCGCTGCATGTGTTCCTTCGCCTGGGTAATGGTGAACGTTCCAAAATGGAAGATGGATGCCGCCAGCACCGCCGAAGCATGCCCCCTGGTGACGCCCTCGACCAGGTGGTCCAGCGTTCCCACGCCGCCCGAGGCGATCACCGGTACTGGCACGGCGTCGGCGATTGCCCGGGTCAGCGGCAGATCGAAGCCAAGCTTGGTGCCATCGCGGTCCATCGATGTGAGCAGGATTTCACCTGCGCCCAAGGCCGTCATTCGCTGCGCCCAGGCGACGGCGTCAATTCCCGTCGGTCGCCGCCCGCCATGGGTGAAAACCTCAAAGTGATCGGGCGCCGCCGACTTGGCATCGATGGCGACAACGATGCATTGATTGCCGAATTTCTCGGCCGCTTCGCCCACGAACTCCGGCCGGGCGACGGCGGCCGTGTTGATCGACACCTTATCGGCGCCGGCCAGCAGAAGCTTTCGGATGTCTTCGAGCGTCCGCACGCCGCCGCCCACGGTGAGCGGCATGAAACACTGCTCTGCGGTGCGGGCAACGACATCGAGAATTGTATCCCGGTTCTCATGGCTGGCCGTAATATCGAGGAAGCACAGCTCGTCCGCGCCGGCAGCGTCATAGACTCTCGCCTGTTCCACCGGATCGCCCGCATCCACCAGATCGACAAAGCGGACGCCCTTCACCACGCGCCCAGCGTTAACGTCGAGGCAAGGGATGATGCGGACTTTCAGCACTCGCTCACGTCCTGCCCGTCGCCTTGAGTTTCAATCAGTTCTACGGCGCGGGCGACGTCGATTCGGCCGTCATAAAGGGCGCGTCCGCAGATGACGCCCGCGATGATGCCATCACCCGCTGCTCTTGCTATCCGTAAGTCATCGAGCGTCGATACCCCGCCCGACAGGATCACCGGAATCTGCACCGCTCGGGCGAGTTCGACGGTGGCTGCTATGTTCGGACCCGAAAGGACCCCATCCCGGCCGATGTCCGTAAAAATGATTGCGGCAACGCCGACGTCTTCGAACTGCCGCGCAAGATCCAAAGCGGGGATGTCCGACTGTTCGGACCAGCCCTCCACGGCGACCCGTCCATCGCGCGCATCGATGCCGACGGCAATGCGGCCGGGGAAGTCAGCACAGGCGGCGGCCACAAGATCCGGATGACGCAAAGCCGCGGTCCCCAGGATCACCCGGCGGACACCGCGACCGAGCCAGCTGGCCGCGGTCGCCAGCGTCCGGATCCCGCCGCCCAGTTGCACCGGCAAGACCACCGCTTCGAGAATGGCATCGACGGCGCCGGCATTGACCGGATGGCCTGCGAACGCACCGTCCAGATCGACGACGTGGAGCCACTGGCAGCCCGCTCTTTCAAAGGCACGAGCCTGATCGGCCGGATCGTCATTGAAGACGGTTGCCGTGGCCATGTCCCCTTGCCGAAGCCGGACGCAGTGGCCGTCTTTCAGGTCGATCGCTGGAAAAAAAATCACGGCCGCCATCTCAGAAAGTTGCCGATCAGTCGCAGGCCGGTCACTTGGCTCTTTTCCGGATGAAACTGTGTGCCGACCAGATTATCCCTGCCGATCATCGCCACCACATCCCCCCCATAGTCGGCCGCTGCCAGGGTGACGGCCGGGTCAACCGGGCGAAATGCGAAGGAGTGTACGAAGTAGGCATGCGACCCCGTTGCGATACCGTCCACCAGCGGATGCTCAGGGACGTGCACGCTTAGTTCATTCCATCCCATGTGCGGGATTTTAAGCCCTGACCTGCCAACGTCGATCTGCGTCACCTCGCCGTCGATCCAGCCCAGGCCGGCGTGCTCGCCATGTTCCCGACCCAGTCGCGCCAGCAGCTGCATGCCGACGCAGATGCCGAGAAACGGTCGGCCACGCTCAAAGACCACACTCCTCAGCGCGTCCATCATCCCCGGCAGGGCTTCCAGCCCGCGCCGGCAATCACCGAACGCTCCGACGCCGGGAAGCACAACACGATCCGCCGCTGCAACGGCCTCGGGGTCGCCGCTGACAATGATCTCGCCGCCCAGTTCCGCTTCGGCGAGAGCGCGTTCGAACGCCTTCGCCGCGGACCGCAGATTGCCCGAGCCGTAGTCGACGATCGCCACCCTCACCGGACCAGGTCCGCCGCCAGGCTCGGATGGCGATCCCAAAAGCGCTGTTCGGCCGAATCGCGATCGCGTCCGGTCACCACGGCAGTTTGGAGGAAGCCCTGACGGAACAGCGTCCACCGCTTGATGTCGTTGCCGACAACACCCACTAGCGCCGCAAACCCGACAGAAACGATCACTCGGGTCAAATCATCGGCTCCGAGCAGGGTCAGAATGAGGCTCAGGACGATCTCCGCGACAATAATTCCTGCGGCCGCAAGCCACAGCCGGCACCACAGCGCCCAGATCAGCGAGAAAAAGAAGGCAGGCCAGCAGAAGCCCTCCTTCACCAGGCGAATATCCCGTTCGGAGTCACGGGGCGGCCGGCGGATATGAACGGTATAAACCTGTGTCAACGTTCCGCCTCCGCCCATGAGAGCCCGCCACGCGCTGTCAAAGGCTTCCTCCGAGAACGCCTTTGGTGGAGGGTACGGCGTCGGCCTTGCGCGGGTCGATCTCGACGGCCGCACGAAGCGCACGGGCCAGGCCCTTGAAGCAGGATTCACAAATGTGATGGTTGTTGTCGCCGTACAGGGTCTCGACGTGCAGGGTAAGCCCCGCGTTTGACGCCAGCGCGTGGAACCAGTGTCCGACCAGTTCGGTGTCGAGATCCCCGAGTTTCGGCTGTGTGAATTGGACACGCCAGACCAGAAACGGCCGGCCGGAAATGTCGATCACCACGCGGGTGAGCGTCCCGTCCATCGCCGAGAGCGCCTCGCCGAAGCGGCGGATGCCACGCCGGTCGCCCAGCGCCTTGTCGAGGGCCTGGCCGAGGACGATCGCCGTGTCCTCCGTCGTGTGGTGCCCGTCGATATGCAAGTCACCATTGGCCTTGAGCTCGACATCGATCAGGCTGTGGCGCGCCAGTTGTTCGAGCATGTGGTCAAGAAAGCCGATGCCGGTTGCAACCTCGCAGCGACCGCTCCCGTCGAGCGCGACGCTCGCCGTGATCTCGGTCTCCTTCGTTCGCCGCTCTATTGTCGCCCGACGCATCCGCTCAATCTCCCGGCCGGGCTTATAGCAGCAACCGCCGGGCGATGCCATCCGCCGTGGCCCCGGTCGATGGGGGCGCTTGCTTCGCGCTTGCCGCGATAAGTTTCGTTGTTCTTATTGCAGAGGGTGATCCGGAGCCGCGCTCAGGACTCCGGATCAATCCTTAGAGTAGGTGGCCAGCGCTGCCAGCGCTGGCCACCTACTGCTGCAGCACGTAGGTTCCCGGCGCGTCGGCGAGGATCGTCCCCATCGGCGGCAGGGGTGCTGGGCCCGACGAATGGGCCGTCAGCCACTGCTGCCAGGCCGGCCACCACGAGCCTTGCGTACTTGTCGTCTCGGCCTTCCAGGTTTCCGCATCGGGGACCCGGTCGCCCTCGCGCGATGTTGCCATCTGGAAGCTGCGGCGGGGATGTCCCGGCTCGTTGACGATGCCGACGTTGTGGCCGCCGCTGGTCAGGACAAAGGTCAGTGAGGTGGCATCGCTCTGCAGATGCAGCCGGAACACCGACTTCCACGGCGCCACATGGTCGCCCTCGGCGGCGACGGCGAAGATCGGGACGTGGATATCGCTGATGTGGATCGGCCGATCCCCGACCTTATAGCAACCGGAGAACAGCTCGTTGTCGCGATAGAGGTTGCGCAGCAGTTCGGAGTGCTGGCGGTACGGCATGCGGGTGCCGTCGGCGTTCCACGCCATCAGGTCGAACATCGGATCGCGATGGCCGAGGAAGTACTCGCGCACCATCTTCGACCAGATCAGGTCGCGCGACTTGAGCAGCTGGAAGGCGCCGCCGGCCTGCTTACCGTCGAGGTAGCCCTTCTCCCACATCATGTCCTCGATGAAGGCGACCTCGGCGGGATCCATGAACACCGCCATCTCGCCGACCTGGGTGAAGTCGGTCATGGTGGTGAACAGGGTGATGCTGGCGAGGCGGTCGTCGCCGTCGCGCGCCATCGCTGCCGCGGCGATGGTCAACAGGATGCCGCCGAGGCAGTAGCCGACCGCATGCACCTTGCGGCCGGGCAGGATATCGCCGATGGCATCGAGCGCCGCCATCGTTCCCAGGGTCCGGTAGTCATCCATGCCGAGGTCGCGGTCCTCGGATTGCGGGTTCATCCACGAGATCATGAACACGGTGTGGCCGTGATCGACGAGGTACTTGACCATGGAGTTCTGCGGAGAGAGGTCCATGATGTAGTACTTCATCATCCAAGCCGACTGCATCAGCACCGGCTCCCGCTGCACCTCCGTCGTCGTCGGTTCGTACTGGATCAGCTCCATCAGCCGATTGCGGAAGACGACCTTGCCAGGAGTGACGGCGACGTTCTCGCCGACCTCGAAAGCTTCCGCCCCGGCCGGCTTGGCGCCGGTGGCAAGACGCTTGAAATCATCGAGGAAGTATTCCGCTCCGCGCTGCAGGTTGGCGCCGCGCTCTTCCAGCGTCGTCTGCAGAACCTCCGGGTTCAGTAACGGAGCGTTGGAGGGCGACATCATATCGAGGAACTGGCGCGCCCCGAAGGACACGGCCCGCTCGTTGTGGCGGGAGACGCCGCGGATGCCGGTGGTGGCATCCTTCCACCAGTCCTCATTGAGCAGGAACGCCTGGTGGATCAGGTTGAACGGGAACCGGCGCCAGGATTCATGGGAGAAGCGGTGATCGCGACCGGGGTCGATGCACGGGGTCGCGTCGCGATCGGAGGCCGCGCGCAGCGCGTAGTCGCCAAGCCGTCGGGCATTGCTGATGCCGTGCTCAAGCAACTGCAGTTGCTTGCCGGGCGAAGCCGCGAGATGGGCAAGCCAATCGAAGTAGGTCATGGCAACGCCCAAGGGCGAAGTGCCCAGCGTTACCTTTGCCATTGCCGCGTTGATGGCGCGATCAAATCCCTCGAGCAGCTCAGAGTCGAGCACCCGGCGCTCGCCATTCCGCCGCCCGGCAGAAGTTTGCGCTGACGACGAAGAGGTTGCTACCGCAGGAAGTTGCGGGGCGGCGGACGATGCGCCCGCAGTCTCCGCAGCCGGCACCAGCTGAGCTTGATCGGCCATAGGAAACGCCTCCATCCTGTTGACACACCTGCCGGCCCTCGACCCGCCAGGCAGCGGACAGAGATTCGCCAGCGCTCCCAGTGAAGTATGGGTCGCGCTATGCGGAACGTCATCAGCCATTAAGGCAACCGAGAAGCGCGCCCGCTGCATGCTCGGCTGCCGGAGATCAATGGGGCTGTGAGGGCAGCGTCCCCGAAAGCGTCCCCGCTCGCGGACTTGACCGGCTGCGGTGATCCGCATACATGCGTCCGGTGCCTCTTGAGATGCCGTCTTTGCAAACCCGGGAGCGGACCCAGCCAATGACCGACAGTGGCCAGCAATGGCACGGCACGACGATTCTCGCCGTGCGCAAGGATGGCCGCGTCGTTATCGCCGGCGACGGCCAGGTTTCTCTCGGCAACACGGTGATCAAGGCCAACGCCCGCAAGGTCCGCCGTCTTGCCGACGGCAGCGTCATCGCCGGCTTCGCGGGAGCGACCGCCGATGCCTTTACACTGTTCGAGCGGCTCGAGGGCAAGCTGGAGCAGTACCCAGGCCAGCTGACCCGCGCCTGCGTCGAACTCGCCAAGGACTGGCGGACGGACCGTTATCTGCGCCGGCTTGAAGCGATGATGGCGGTCGCCGATCGCTCCGTATCTCTCGTGCTCACCGGCTCGGGCGATGTGCTGGAGCCAGAGGACGGGCTGATCGGCATCGGCTCGGGCGGCTCGTTCGCGCTGTCGGCGGCGCGGGCGATGATGGACCGGTCCGACCTCGACGCCGAGCAGGTGGCCCGCCGCGCGCTGGAGATTGCCGCCGATATCTGCGTCTTTACCAACCGCAACATCCTCGTCGAGAGCCTATGACCAGCTTTACCCCGCGCGAGATCGTCTCCGAACTGGATCGCCACATCGTTGGTCAGAAAGACGCCAAGAAGGCAGTGGCGATCGCGCTGCGCAACCGCTGGCGCCGTCAGCAGCTGGAGGACGGCATGCGCCAGGAGGTGCTGCCGAAGAACATCCTGATGATCGGGCCGACGGGCGTTGGCAAAACCGAGATCGCCCGCAGGCTCGCCAATCTCGCCCAGGCGCCCTTTCTCAAGGTGGAGGCGACGAAGTTCACCGAGATCGGCTACGTCGGCCGCGATGTCGAGCAGATCATTCGCGACCTCGTCGAAATCGCCATCCATATGACACGGGAAAATCTTCGCAAGCAGGTCGTCGCCAAGGCCGAGCTGGCGGCGGAGGAGCGCGTGCTCTCCGCGCTGGTCGGTGAACAGGCCAGCCCCGAGACCCGGGAGAAATTCCGCCGGATGCTCCGCGCGGGCGAACTCGATGACCGGGAGGTGGAGCTGCAGGTGTCGGAAACCGGCGGAATGCAGTTGCCGACCTTCGACATCCCCGGCGTGCCCGGCGCCCAGATGGGAATGGTCAATCTGTCGGAGATGTTCTCGAAGGCGTTCGGCGGTCCGCCGAAGAAGACAAAGAAGATGACCGTCGCCCAGTCCCACGACGTGCTGGTGTCCGAGGAGGCGGACAAGCTGCTGGATGAGGAGCGGGTGGTCCGCGAGGCGATCGAGGCGGTGGAGAACCAGGGCATCGTCTTCCTGGACGAGATCGACAAGATTACCGCCCGGTCGGAGCGGATGGGCGCCGACGTCAGCCGCGAAGGGGTGCAGCGCGACCTGCTGCCGCTGATCGAGGGCACGATCGTCGCCACCAAGCGCGGCAACGTGAAGACCGACCACATTCTGTTCATCGCGTCCGGCGCGTTCCACATCGCCAAGCCGTCGGACATGCTGCCGGAGCTGCAGGGCCGGCTGCCGATCCGCGTCGAGCTGAAGGCGCTGACGCGCGACGACTTCGTCCGCATCCTCACCGAGCCCG